>NZ_JBILQX010000195.1:0-6171 GCF_044372965.1 Elstera sp.
GATATATGAGGGTAATGGGATGATCGATCTTTTGGCGGGCGTGCGCATCCTTGATCTCACAAATGTGCTGGCCGGCCCTTACTGCGCTTACCAATTAGGCCTTTTGGGGGCGGATGTCGTTAAGGTAGAAGCGCCCGAGGGGGGCGATTTGGCCCGGCAATTGGGGGCCGACGCGGCCCTGAACGGCGATTTGATGGGGGCCTCCTTTCTCGCCCAGAACGCGGGAAAGCGGTCAATTGCGCTCAATTTGAAGGATTCTGCCGACCGCGCGGCGTTTTTGGCCTTGGTGGCCAGTGCGGATGTGTTGGTTGAGAACTTCCGCCCGGGTGTGATGGATCGGCTCGGCTTGGGGCATAGTGCCTTGGCCGACCATAATCCGGGGCTGATCTACTGCGCCATTTCGGGCTTTGGCGCGACCGGTCCCATGAAAAACGCCCCCGCCTACGATCAAATTATTCAAGGTTATTCTGGCTTAATGAGTGTAACGGGAACCCCCGAAACGGCTCCGTTGCGCGTGGGCGTGCCGATCTGCGATACGCTTGGCGGGTTAAGCGCGGCCTTTGCCATCGCCGCCGCGCTGGTTCGGCGACAGCGCGATGGACGCGGCTGTTATTTGGATGTTTCTTTATTGGAATCGACGATTTCGGCCTTGGGTTGGGCCGTCTCCAATCATCTCATTGCCGGAAAAGCGCCGATACCGATGGGGAACGATAATTTTACGGCCAGCCCCTCCGGCACTTTTCAAACGGGCGACGGCCTTTTGAATATTGCCGCCAATAAGGCCGAACAATTCGGCGCGCTCGCAAAACTGGTTGGGCGGGAGGATTGGTTGACCGACCCGCGCTTCGCGGATCGGGGCGCGCGCTTGGCGAACCGCACCGCCTTGACGCAGGAATTGGAAGCGGCGCTCGCATCCGCTTCCGCCCTAGAATGGGAAACCCGAATGATTGCAGCCGGTATCCCCGCCGGGCAGGTTTTGAGCGTTCCCGCTATTCTAAGGCATCCGCAGACGGTTGCGCGGGATATGGTAACGCCGTTCGAGGGCGAGGCGATTGGGTTAGACCGCACAATATCATGCGTGCGCGGCGGCTTTTGCGTTGATGGCGAAGCCCCCCGGCCCAACCGCCCGCCGCCCCGGCTCGACGCCCATCGCGCCGAAATTCTGGCGGAGTTGGCCCAATGACACCCGATCAAGAAAAGGCCGAAAACTGGTGGCATACCGACATTATCGATATGCAGCCGGGCTCCATCCGCTTTCGTGGCTACGCCATTGAGGATTTAATCGGCACAATCGGCTTTGTGGATATGATTTGGCTCATGCTGCGCGGCGATCTGCCGACCCCCGCGCAAGCCGATTTGCTCGGCGCGGCACTCGTGGCGGGAGTCGATCACGGCCCGCAAGCCCCCTCGATCGCAATTGCCCGCATGGCCATGACCTGCGGGATCGGCATCAATAGCGCTATGGCGAGCGCCGTTAACGTGTTGGGGGATGTTCACGGCGGCGCGGGCGAACAGGCGCTTGCTTTCTATTACGCCATTCTTGCCCGCGCCGACGGCGATATTCCCGCAGCGGCCACGCACGCCGTTGAGGAAGCGCTCGCGGCGAAAACGCAGATCGGCGGTTTTGGTCATCGCTTCCACCCTATTGATCCGCGCGCCCCGAAACTATTGGCGCTGGTCGATGCTGCGGCTGAGGCGGGAACCATCGGCGGGCAGCTTGCCACCGTGGCGCGGGCCGTTGAAGCGGCGTTGGAGCGCGCGAAAGGCAAACGCATTCCGATGAATATCGATGGCGCGACCGCCGTGATCTTCGGTGAACTTGGTTTTCCACCGCCCCTGTGCCGTGGATTATTTATTCTATCCCGCTCGGTCGGCGTTCTTGCCCACGCCTATGAGCAGTCGCAACAGGGGGGCCGAAACAAGGGGCCGCTGCCGAAAGAGTGGCGTTGGACCTATGAGGGGAATCCACACCGCAAGCCGGAATAAAAATACTGGTATTGCGGCAAAACCGCCATAAACTAACCGACAACAATAACCGGAGGAAACGATGTTTACACGACGCCATATGCTGATGATGACCGGGGCAACGGCGCTTCTACCGATGCTTCCCTCCGCCGTACTGGCTCAGCAAATGAAGCAGATTCGCCTGTTCGTTCCGGCTGCGCCCGGCGGCGGTTGGGATCAAACCGCCCGCACGATGGAACAGGTGCTGCGCGGTGCCAATTTGATCGGCAGCGCCCAAGTTACCAATGTCGGCGGCGCAGGTGGCACAGTGGGGTTACCGCAGTTCATCAATCAGTGGAAGGGACAGGGCGACGGGCTCATGGTCTCGGGCCTCGTTATGATGGGCGCGATTATCGCCAATAAAACGCCCTTCAATTTAACGAATGTAACCGCGATTGCCCGGCTTACGGGCGAAGCGGAAGTCATTGTGGTTCCGAAAGAATCGCCGCTTAAGACCATGAAGGATTTGGTCGCCGCGCTCAAAGCCGATGTGGCCAAAGTAACCTGGGCAGGCGGCTCGGCCGGCGGCACCGATCATATTATTGCGGCGCTGGTGGCACAGGCGGTGGGCGCGGACCCGACGAAGATCAGCTATGTTGCTTATGCGGGCGGCGGCCCCGCTCAAGCAGCCCTGCTGGGCAATCAAGTCACCTGCGGTATTTCCGGGCTGGGCGAGTTCATTGAGCAAATCAAGGCCGGGAATCTGCGCGCTATCGGGATTTCCTCGGACAAGCGCATTCCGGGCCTCGATATTCCCACGTTCAAGGAACAGGGGGTTGATGTTGAATTCTTCAACTGGCGCGGTGTTTTTGCGCCGCCGGGCGTAAGCGCCCAGCAAAAGAAGGATATGATCGATCTCGTGACCGCGATGGTGAAATCCCAAGGCTGGCAGGATGAGCTGAAAAAACGCGACTGGACGGATATTTTCCTGGCGGGCGATGCGTTCGACGCTTTCATTAAAACCGAAACGGACCGTGTGACCGATACGTTGAAGAAAATCGGTCTCGCCTAAAGGAAACTCCTATGCGCAACCCTTCTTATTTGGGGTTTGCGGTCGGTCCGGCTTTGGTTGCTGTGGGGGTTCTGACGTTGGGGTCGGTCGTCGTTTGGGCGACCGGCACCATCCCCACATCGCCGCTTTATGCCAAGGTCGGCCCCAAAGTTTTCCCCTATGCTATTGGTATCGGGCTTTTGCTGCTCGGGTTGAAGCTTCTTTGGGAAGCGCGCGGCCAGGGCTGGGCGTGCGAGGCGACCGATCCGAATGAACCCGCCTTAAACCTATCCTCCTTGGGGTGGATTGCGGGTTCCTTTGCCCTCGGAACGGCGCTGATTGGCTCTATCGGGTTCATTCTCACGGCAACTTTGGTTTTTGTCGGGGCAGCGCGGAGTTTTGAGGCGCGCTCGTGGCTTCGCTCAATCCTCATCGGGTTTTTGCTTGTTCTTCTTGCCTATTTCGGCTTTACCCGGCTGCTTGGCCTGCGCATGGGTGAAGGCTTTATCGAAAGTTTGATCTAATGGAGGCACTTTCTAACCTCGCCCATGGTTTTTCGGTAGCCCTAACCCCGTTGCACTTGCTGTGGTGTGCGGTTGGCGTGACCTTGGGAACCGCCGTGGGCGTTTTGCCGGGCATCGGCCCGGCTTTGACCATCGCCATTCTGCTGCCAATCACCTATCAAGTTGATGCGACCAGCGCTTTTATTCTGTTTTCCGGAATTTATTTCGGGGCAATGTTCGGCGGCTCGACCACCTCGATTCTGATCAACACGCCGGGGGAAAGCGCAACGATCGTAACGGCGCTTGAAGGGCATAAAATGGCGCGCAAAGGCCGGGGGGCGCAAGCACTGGCAACGGCCGCCATTGGCTCCTTCATTGCCGGAACCGTGGGTGTTGTGGGCCTCACTTTCCTTGCCCCCGTCGTCACAAAATTCGCTTTGCTGCTGGGGCCAGCCGAATATTTTTCTTTGATGGTTCTGGCGTTCGTCACCGTCACGGCGGTGCTGGGGAATTCGATTGCGCGCGGCTTTACCAGCCTGTTTTTCGGCTTGGGTCTGGGCATGATCGGGATCGATCTTCAGTCGGGGCAGCCTCGGTTTACCTTCGGCATTCCCGAACTGCTCGATGGGATTAACGTAATTCTGGTCACGGTCGGCCTGTTTGCCGTGGGCGAAACCCTGTATCTGGCCGCCCGCCATGGCGCGCAGAAGGATGAGATTCTGGCCGTCAAAGGCTCGATCTGGATGAGCCGGCAGGATTGGAGCCGCTCTTGGAAGCCTTGGCTGCGTGGTGCCGCGCTGGGCTTTCCCATGGGCGCGCTTCCGGCGGGTGGGGCCGAATTGCCGACGCTCTTGTCTTATTTTCTGGAGAAAAGGCTCTCGAAAAAACCCGAAGAGTTCGGCCATGGCGCAATCGAAGGTGTTGCCGGGCCGGAGGCGGCGAATAATGCCGCAGCGGCCGGGGTTCTGGTGCCGATGCTCACCCTTGGCTTGCCTACCGGGGCTACTGCCGCAATCATGCTATCGGCCTTCCAAGGCTATGGCATTAATCCCGGTCCGCAGTTATTGACCAGTCAGCCCGATTTGGTCTGGGGCCTGATTGCCAGCCTCTACATTGCCAATATCATGCTCCTGCTGCTTAATTTGCCGCTTGTCGGCCTATGGGCGCGCGTACTGCATATCCCGAAACCTTATCTTTTCGCCGGAATTCTGATTTTTGCCATTATCGGCACTTATGGCATTAGCCAGTCGTTTATCGATCTTGTGCTGCTGCTGGCGATTGGAATAATCGGCTTCTTCATGCGCCTGTTCGATTTTCCGACCTCGCCCGTGATTATTGGCATGATTCTGGGACCGATGGCCGAGCAAGAGTTTCGGCGTGCGATGATTACCTCGCAAGGCGATATGAGTGTTTTCATTACGCATCCGCTCTCAGCCGCGCTGCTTGGGCTCGCCGTCTTTGCGGTGGTCACCCCCCATATTCTGCGCCTTATTCGGAGCAAGAACCGGAATGCGCCGTTCTAGAGCTGGACACCCGCAATAACCCTCGCTCGTTGAGTGGCGCTGTGATTCACTGGCGGCTTCCTAGCCCGGCGCCTGTCGATGGAACCACAGTCGCTTCTCAGCTTTAACGATCACCTTAAAGCGTTGAGCGCGCAGGCGATCGGCTTGAGGTTTTGGAGCGGAGTTCCCTGCGCCACGGTGGGCCAGTTGACCGGACCAACCTGCGGCGGTCTTAGAGGAAGCGACGGCCGTGCTTGCCGGGGCCGGATGCCGTGCCATTCTCGGCCCGATAGACGGGGCGACCTAGTTTTCCTAACGCATCGTCACGGGACCCGGAACCCTCCCGCCGTTTTTGTTAGAGCCCGCGCCCGATCCCATCGTGTTGGCCGCGTTGAAGGCCGCCGGGTTCACGCCGGTTGCCGAGTATCTTTCGAGCGTGGCACCACTGGCCACCTTGCGTCGCGGTATTGCTGGAAGCGCAAACCTGCGGCTGCTTGATTCCGAGTTTCTGCTGCTCACCGAGGATGAGACAGGTGAGCCGCAGGCGTTCGCCTTCGCGCTGCCCAATTATGCCGAAGGTCCGGCCCCTGACCGCCGAGATCATCTGCGTTTACGGCCCGAGCAAGACCGAACCTATCGCCCATCTCCGCGCGGCCGACATTGGGGGGCAAGATTGGGATCGGATGGCAGGGGGGTCTGGATTGCTGGGCCGATGTACCGCGCGGCTCGGCGTTAATTTTCCCTTCGCGGTCGAAATCGCCGCCTTGGGTGGGCCGGGGGTTCGGCAAGCGGCCCTGCTTGGGGTAGGGGGTAGGCCGCTTGTGGCCGTCGCTGGCGACAGGGGCCTCGACACAACGTGGCGGGCGCAGCTTACCGATCAATTTCCCGATATAGAATTGTGTTTTCTGAAGAAAATTCCCCTTGATCGGCGTCACAACTCAAAAATCGATTATTCGGCGTTATACAGAACGCTTTTATTAACCCGTCAGTAAGGGTAATTTTAATTAATTTTGTCCGCTTTGGCGGGTTCACCCCGATCTGCATTTTATCGATTTATCACATAATATGCATTATGCGACATTTGAATGATAAGCGGGCGGATTCAATTTTGAAGTGCGACTTTCGTTTATTATCAGAGAGTTACGCTTTGGAGGATGGATCATGGGAGCTT
>NZ_JBILQX010000196.1:0-6135 GCF_044372965.1 Elstera sp.
GGTGCTATGAAGCGCACGGACGCGGTGACGTATAAAACTAATTACCGCGTGGTGCTGCCCGCAGGCGATAGCCGCCCGATCCTGATCGATCAAGCGCGCCCGCTCCCGCCCGCCGTGCTGACCGCCCCGACGCAGGGCGTGAAGGAAACCCAACGCGGCTATCGCTTTACGCTGACCGGCGGTGAGGATCGGTCGCTCGATGTCGTGATCGACCGGATCAATTCCACCGAGATCGACTTGCTCCGTCCGGACGTGAATTGGACCATCCTTGCGGCCTCGGCAACCGAGTATCCGCCCGCCGTTCAAACGGCGCTCAAACAGGCGCAAGCCATCAATACCCGGCTGGACACCGCCCAGAAGGAGGCGTCCAGCCGCCGCGAGGCGCGCAGCGCGACCGAGGCTGAACAAAAGCGCCTGCGCGACAGCCTGCCCGCCGTTCCCGCCAATTCCGACCTCGCGCGCCGCTATTTGAAAGACTTGACCGCCGTCGAAGATAAGCTCGCCGAGCAACAGAAAGGCATCGAAGCGATGCAGGCCGTCGCAACTGCCGCTAAGAAAGAGTTGGATGACTTCCTCGCTGCCCTCACCATCCCCTAAAGAAACCTTCCGCGCCTTTCTGCGGGGGGCGGCGCTGGCGGAGGGCTTCGATGCGGTGGGTTTCGCCCCCGCCTCGGTGCCCGCGCGGGCGGCGGACGCCTTGCGTGGGTTCCTCGCCGAAGGCCGTCACGGCGATATGGGCTGGATGGAGGCCCACGCCGACCGCCGCGAAGACCCACAAACCCTGTGGCCGGAGGCGCGGTCGGTGCTCGTCGTCGGGCAGAATTATGCGCCGGGGCACGATCCGTTAGCGCTGCTGGACCGGCCCGAACGCGGCGCGATTTCGGTTTATGCGCGCAACAAGGATTATCACGACCTGATGAAAGCCCGCCTGCGCGCCCTTGCGGGCAAAGCCGTGGCGGAAGCCGCGCGGCTGGGGCTGGAATGCGACGTGAAACTCTTCGTCGATACTGCCCCGGTGATGGAAAAGCCCCTCGCGGTGCAAGCGGGCCTTGGCTGGCAGGGTAAGCACACGAATATGGTCAGCCGTAGCTTCGGCTCCTGGCTGCTGCTGGGCGAACTCTTCCTCTCGGTCGATCTTGAGCCGGACGAAGCCGAGCCCGACCATTGCGGCCGCTGCACCCGCTGCCTCACCGCCTGCCCCACGGCGGCCTTCCCCGCGCCCTATCAGTTGGACGCGCGCCGCTGTGTCGCCTATCTCACCATCGAGCATAAGGGTGTTATCCCCGCCGAATTGCGCCCCCTGATGGGCAATCGCATCTACGGCTGCGACGATTGCCTCGCCGTCTGCCCGTGGAACAAATTCGCGCAAAAAACGCGGGAGGCAGCCTTCTTCCCCCGCATCGAACTGACCGCCCCGCGCCTCGCCGAATTGGCTGCGCTGGACGATGCCAGCTTCCGCACCCTATTTGCCGGCTCGCCGATCAAACGCACGGGCCGGGCGCGGTTTGTGCGCAACGTGCTCATCGCTATCGGCAATAGCGGCTTATTGGAACTGGTTCCGGTGGTGGAAGCCCGCCTCGCCGACGACAGCCCGCTGGTGCGCGGCATGGCGGTTTGGGCGCTGGGACGGCTCGCGCCGGAACGGCTAGCCGGGGGCTGCGATGCCGCCGAGCCTGATGAAACGGTTCGGGCCGAGTGGGAACTTTCTATCAGGGGCTTTGCCCCCGATACCCCAACCAAAGGGCTGTCGCCCTTTGGAAACCCTACCCCTTCACCCGCATCGGCAACCCCGCCACCATAAACACGACTTCCCCCACCTCTGCCGCCAAACGCTGATGGAGGCGCCCAACCGCATCCCGGAACCGGCGGGCGAGGGCATTATCGGGGACGATGCCGAGGCCGACTTCGTTCGACACGAGGGCGACCGGCACGGGGCAGGCGGCAAGCACGGCGAGGAGGCTGGGGAGTTCCTCTTCCGGGCTATGCTCGGCCAAAATCAGATTGCTCGCCCAGAGGGTGAGGCAATCCACAAGGATCGGGTGCCCGTCTGCCCCCGCCGCCGCAATCGCGCGCGGCAAATCCATTGGGGCTTCGATCAGCCGCCAGTCTGGCCCGCGTTCGGCCCGATGCTGGGCGATGCGCGTGTCCATTTCGGCATCGAAGGCTTGGGCGGTGGCAATATAGGTGCGCGGGGAGCCCCAGGCTTCCACGCGCGCCTGCGCATAGGCGCTTTTGCCGGAGCGCGCCCCGCCGAGAACGAACAGGCGCGGGAGCAGGCTCACGGCAGAAGCGCAGGCGCGGTCAGGGCCGTGCTCGGCGGCGTGGCTGGAGAGCTTGCCCCCCATTGGTGCGTGCCGACCTGGCCGCAGGCGGGGCAGATCGGCTCCCAGGTTTGCGCCGGGGTGCCGCAGGCGGCGCAACGCCAACCGGGGTTCGGCGCGGCGCTTTGGGCGTCGGCTTGGAACTGAAGCGCCTGGGCGTGGTTCTGATGTTCAGCTTCGGCGAGATCGGCCAGGGCCAAAAGCGCACGCCTTTCGGTGGCGGGGGCGGCGCGGGCAAGGTCCAGATGGCGGCGGGCTTCCCCCCACAGGCGCGCGTCGAAGGCGGCTTTGCCCAGCGCAAGCTCGGCTTCCGGGTGCTGATTGGCGGCCCGGAGGAGTTTTTCCGCCTGCCGGTAACGCCCGAGCGCGTCGGTCGCGGTGAGCAGGAACGGCAGGAAATCAGAGTGCGGGTGCTTGCGCCAGTGCTTTTCGGCCCAGGCGCGGGCTTCGTCGGCGCGGCCTTCGGTTTGCAGCAGCCGGGCTTTGGCGAGCAGGGCGGGCTCGAACTCCTTATCGGCGCTCAAAGCGTCATCGACCGCGACCAGGGCCGCGCCGGGCGCGCCCGCCGCCTCATGGGCCTGGGCTTCGGCGAGGGCGGCAACGGCTTGGCGATGGTGACGCTCGGGCGCGGCGAGGGCATCGCCGCCAAGCTCTAACGCCTGCCGATAATCGGCCCAATCGCCGCGCTGGGCGGCGAGATCGAGCCGCGCCTGAAGAATGGCGGGGGCATTGGGTTTCAGGCTTTGGGCGTGACGAACGGCCACCAGGGCGGCGTCGAGGTTCCCGGCGGCGCGCTCCACCGTCACCAGCCCGCGCCACCCCAGAAAGGCGGCGCGCGGCTGCTCGGTGAGATCGGTGAAGGCTTTGCGGGCCGTCTCTAAATCTTGATCGAGCAGCGCAGTTTGCGCCGTTAATAGCAGGGCCAGGGGACGGTCGCCCAAGCCTTGATAGACGCGCTTGATCGCCAATCGGGCGGGACCGGCTTCCCCTGCGGCGAGCGCGAGAAACCCGTCGGTGAGCGCGTCCATGCCCGCTTCCCGCTGCTTCCAGCGCCGCGCCCGGGCCCAGGCGCGCGGCCCGGCGCGGAGAGCGGTGAACAGATAAATCAGCCCATAGAACAGCAGCGCCAGGGCAAAACTGCCACCGATCAGAAGGGCCGGGGAGGTGTCGATCTGCCAGCCTTCCCAAGCGATGCTGACGCTGCCGGGGTGATTGGCGAGCCAAACGAAGCCCGCGACCAGTAGCGCGAGTTTCAGCAGCAGAAATAGGAGCGCGCGCATGATTACGGCCCCACTTTCGCAAGCTGGCCGATCGTATGATCGAGCAGACGCGCGGCAAACCGTTCGGCATCGCGGCGCTCTTTGATCGCAGCGAGGAAAGGTTCGGCGGCGGCGCGCAGGTCGGCGGCGGCCCCTTCAAAGGTGAGCAGCGCCGCGTCCCACTCATTGCGGCTGAGGTGCGCGTCGAGTTTCGCCAGTCGTGCGTCCAGCCCATCGCCTACGGGAACATCGGTGCGGCGGATCACGATGAGATGGCCAGTGAAGCGCGCGATTTCCTGCCGCCAACCGCTTTCGCCCGAGGCCAGTTCGGCGGCCTTCACCGCGCTCACGAGGTCCGGGAAGCGGGCGCGCAGGGCCTCGCCGGTGGGAACGCCGGTCGCGGCCAGCGCGTCGAGCCCGGCGACCGAGCCCATCAACTCGGCATCCTGTGCCCCTAAACTCGCCAGCAGGCGAATCGCGTCGGCGAACGGCACGCCTTGCGCAACGGCGCTATTGACGCGCAGGGCGGCGACGGCAAGGGCGGCCTGTTTCACCAGCGCGCGGGTGGTCTCCTCGGTCGCGCTGCGGGCTTGCGTTACGCGCTGAAGATAATCGGCCATTTGTTCCGAAAGGCGCGCCGAGCGTTCGGAGAGGGCGGCGAGGCTGGTCGCATCCGCCGTGCCGCGTAGGGCTTGCTCGAAGCCCTCCACCCGGCGGCGCAGGGCGGCAATCGCTTCGGGATCACTGGCGGGAACGGGGACCGCGACCGGGCGGTTTTCGACGGCGGCAAGGCGTTCGGTGAGCTTATCGAGATCGGCGCGCAGGGCGGCCTCATCGGCAGGGCGGGGAAGTGCCGCGAGCGTTCGCTCCAGCGCATCGACGCGCAGCACCAGGGATCGATCCGGGGCGGGGGCGGGGGGAACCATGGCCGCGACCCACTGCTCCCGCGTCGCAAAGCCAATTCCGCCGAGCGCTACCACGGCAATGACGCCGCCGAGCAGCCCGGCGATCATTCCGCCGCTGGAACCGGATTTAGCGGCTTTCGGGGGGGCTGCGGGCGGGGGAAGCGCTGCCGGAGCGTCCGCGCGCGCCCGATCCTGACGTGTTTCGGCCTTCGGGGCATCGGCAGGGGGAAGGACGGGTTCGGACATTGTTTCCTCGCGGGGGGCGGACGGAACGGCAGAGACGGCGGGCAGCAGCCCCAGCAGGGCCTCGCCCAATGGATGGGGAGCAACCTGCACCGAGCGATACGCCAGCGCGAGCGCCTTGGCAACCGCCGGTGATAGGCAATAGGCGGTGAGGGCCTTGGCCACCTCCCCGCCGATCCCCCGGTGAAGCGCCGCTTCGAAGGCCGTCGCCGAGCGGGGGGAATAGAGCAAGACACCCTCGACCGTGCCAGCCGCCAAGGCGGCTTCGGCCTCGTCGGTCAGCCGGTCCACGGTTTCGGCGCGGTAGAGGGTGCAACTATCGACGGTGAACCCGGCGTCGCGCAGCATCGGGGCGGGATCGACGGCGAGCGTCTCGCCGCGTAGGTGCAGCAGCTTGCCTTCGTCCGGGTCGAGCCGGTCACTGACATAATTGACCAGCACCAGCGCGTCGCCATCGGCGCTTTCGACGCGGGTGAAGCCGAGGGCGCGGGCGCGGGCTGCCGTATGCTCCCCCACCGCCATAATCAAATCGCTCCGCCGGTCGGTGCTTTGGGCGAGGGCGCGCACACCATTGGCGGAGGTGACGATCAAACCAAGATAGTCGCCAAGATCGGGCAGAACGGCGTCCGGGATCGGGGCAATCGCCAAGAGCGGGGTGATGATCGGCCTAAAGCCGCGCCGCTGGAGCTTTTCCGCCGTTGCCGCCGCATCCTCGGCGGGCCGGGTGATGAGAAGCCCCAGGGGCGATTTTTGGCGGGTGGGCATCGGCGCGCTCTTAGGCGCGTTGGGCTGCCAGCAACGCTTCGCCGACCGCACTTCCCAAGGCTTCCGCCTGCTCCGGCGGCGCGCTTTGGCGCTCCCGGAAGCGAGTGCGACCGTCGGGGGAAATCAGCAGGCCATCGAGCGTAAGCTGGTTCATGACCCCATCATGAACCAGTCGCGCGTAACCGCCAATGGGGGTTCGGCAGTTTCCATCGAGGGTTGCCAATAAAGCCCGTTCGGCGCCGACGCAGAGATGGGTTTCGGGATGGTCGAGGGGGGCCAGGAACGCGGCGGTGCGGGCATCGGAAAGCCGCGCTTCAATACCAATCGCGCCTTGCGCTACGGCGGGCAGCATCACGTCATAGTCGAGAATCGCCGCCGCCTCGCCCGCGAGCTTCAGGCGATTGAGCCCCGCCGCCGCTAATAGGGTTGCGGACACTTGGCCATCGCGGATTTTCCGCAAGCGCGTTTCGACGTTACCCCGGAAGGGAACGATGCTTACGTCAGGCCGGGCGTGGAGCACCTGCGCGCCGCGCCGCAAGGACGAGGTGCCAACGGTGGCCCCATAGGGCAGATCGGCGAGCGTGGCGTAAGGGCCGATCAAAGCGTCGCGCGGATCGTCCCGCTCCAAGATCGTCGTGATCG
>NZ_JBILQX010000197.1:0-6123 GCF_044372965.1 Elstera sp.
AGGCTATGCGCCGGGCCGGGATGAAAAGGACGGCAAGCCGAAATCCGGCAAGGTCAATCGGCTGAAGGGGCTTGGCGATATCGATGGGTCGGCCGTTGTGAGCCTTGGCGCGGCCTATGAGATCTCGATGTTCACCGCCTCGCTAACTGCCAACCGCTATATTGGCGGCTCGGATGGATTTACCGTCACGGCGGGGCTTGGCGTCGCCTATCCGCTGACAGATAAGCTGGGTTTGGGTCTCGAAGTGAATACCACCTGGGCCGATAGCGCCTATATGGGCGATTATTTTGGCATCAATGCTGCCCAGTCCCGCCGGTCGGGCCGCAAGGCTTACAAGGCGGAGGCCGGGGTGAAAGATGTCGGCGTGACGTTGAGCGCGACCTATCGCCTCAATGATTCCATAACCTTAATGATGTCCGGCGGTCTGTCGCGGTTGCTGGGCGATGCGGGCAGCAGCCCCGTGGTGGCCGATAAAAATCAGCCCTCCGCCATGCTCGGCCTGTCCTATCGGTTCTAACCGTTCAAGAAGCCGTATTCCATTCGCCCCGCTTGTCGGTATGATAGGCATAACATGCGCCAAAAAGACGTGTGACCAAGGGCGGGGCCAAGGGAACAGGCTACATGAGCGACCTGAAAACAGGCTTCAATCAGCTATTCCTGCGTGAAGAAGAACTGCGGCAGGCAATCGAGCTGATGTTTTATGCCTATCGTGATTTCACGGCAGAGCCCGATGCGATGCTGGCCAAATGGAACTTTGGCCGCGCACACCATCGGGTTATCTATTTCGTCGGGCGATACCCGGACATTACGGTGAGCGATTTGCTCGGAATCCTGAAAATAACCAAGCAATCGCTTAGCCGCGTGCTCGGGCAATTGATCGACCAAGGCTATGTGGCGCAACGCCCCGGCCTGCGCGACCGGCGACAACGGTTGCTGACATTAACCGACAAGGGCCAAGAGCTTGAACGGTTGCTGTCGGAAAACCAACGGCAGTTGATCGCCAAAGCCTATCGGGCCGCGGGGGCTGCGGCCGTGGAAGGATTTCGCAAAGTGATGGTTGGGATGATTGCCGAGGAAGACCGGAAACGGTTTCGCCCGGTTGGCACTCCGAGCATCGCGGTGCCCTCGGGGCGCCCGGCACCAACCCCGCTTACCCGCCCGGTTCGGGTTCCTTGAGCCTGGTTTTAGCGAAGAATCGTGTGCTGATTATAGGGACTGGCGATTTGCGCGTGACTTCCGCGCTGCGACAGCCCATAGTCCGGAGGAGTATGGGCGGGCCGCAGAAGGGGGCAAAGCAATGAAATCCTTTAGTTTGAATGATTTCCGCTGGTCGCCGATTATCCTGCTGCGGCATAATGTCATTGAGCAATAGAGATTGTTATTATTTCTGCTATGACGACGGTGCAGCAAAAAACCAAAACTGATGAATCGGGCAACCGCATGGTGCATTGCACCACGGTCGATGATTTATTTTTGCCGGCTGCGCGCAGCCTGATCGGGACGCTTGCGCGGCCCTTTCTGGATCAAATGGCGATTACGCCAACCGAACTTATTTACTCGGCGCGCAATCACTCGCGCATTGATGGCGCGGGCACCTTGCTGCGCGACATCACCGAGCGGGCATCGGCCCTGCAAGCCAAAGCGATCGGACAGAAGACATTCGATCGGGTGCGCGAGATCCAGGCGCTGCTGGAACAGCTCTCGATCAAAATTCGCGCCTTTGAGGCCGCTGAACCCGCGATTATTCTAAAGCCCGGCGAATTTGTGGCCCAGGTCAGCCAAATTCTGCGCTCCGGGCCGCCCGACGTTGCCAATTTACGCCTTCAGCGCATGCTGATCGATACCCTCGCCGGATGTAAGAACTGGCTTGAGAAAATCGAGCGCATGCACGCGTTGGCGTTGGAAGCCGCCAACTCGCCCTATTTGCCGATCATTGATGGCCTGCTCTCGGAGAGCATCGTCAGCGATATGGCGCAGGAATCCTTCTTTGGGCGTCGGATGGTGCTGGAAGATAAGATCGATGATCTGATCGATCTCTACAAGGGCACCTACCCGACCCGCCGCATGGCCGAGCCGCACGCAACGGCCAAGAAGCTGCAGCAACTGTTGAAAGAAATGGACCTGCCCGAAACTCTGGCGGCGATCGAAACCAGCATTGTGCAGCAATTGGCCTCGCGCAACCCCATCGCTTCTTCGGAATTGATGACCGAGTTACGCGCGACCCACGCGGTTCTGGGGCGTTTGCGCCATAACGACCGGATCTTGGGTGGGCGGCGCGCGCTCGAATTCATCGATAAGCGTATGGGCCGACTGCTGACCGAGGAAACGATTGCCGATTATATCCGTAATCAAGGCAGTATGGGCGAAAAGGTCACGCGCCTTCTCGAAATTTATGCCGTTACCTTTGGCCCGAATAATAAAAAGATTCTCGAAGGCTTCTTACAGCGTTACTTTTCCGACGAAGATTTCGACCGACGCTTGCTAACGGGCGAAGGCTCTGGTGCGCATAAATTGCGTATTCTGGCCAACCTGTACCGGGCAATTATTGCTGCGCCATTAGGAAGTGCCGAAAAAGCGGCTTTTGGGCAGAAGGTTGCCGGAATGCAATCGTCTTTCATCGCCTCAACGCGCTTCTTTGCCAATATCGAAAAGCAAGTGATGCCAACCGCGAAGAAAGCCTTCCAGGTGATCGACTATTGCCAGGAAGGGTGCTTCATTCCGGGCGAGAATTTGGAAAAGGCGAAAGCCTTGGTGCGCCATTACCTAAGCCGGCCAGATTTTATGGATTCCTATGTCGGCCATATACCGTCGCAGGAAGGGAAGCGCGAAATGCTGTCTTCCTTGAAAGAGCGATTGGATAAACTCGGTATTCCGCTGCCAAGCCCGCAGCGCTAAGCGTTTCAGTTAAGGTTTCCCAGCATGGTGCTGCCCGCAGCCGACCCTGCTTCTCTCTCCGCCCTGGTGCTGATCGTTGATGACGACAAGCGCCTGAGTGATCTGCTGCAACGGTTTTTGGGCGAAAACGGCTTTCAAACCGTCGCCGTTCATACGGCGGGGGATGCGCGGGAGAAACTTGAATCCCTCGCCTTCGATATTCTCATCGTCGATGTGATGATGCCGGGCGAAAGCGGGATCGATCTGGTTCGCTCGGTGCGCAGTGAACAGGATGTGCCGATCCTGTTTCTCACCGCGCTGGGGGAAACCGAAGATCGGATTGCCGGGCTTGAAGTTGGGGCCGACGATTATCTGGTAAAGCCGTTCGATCCGCGCGAGCTGGTCTTGCGATTGCGCACAATCCTGCGGCGCACAGCGGCCGTTCCCCCGGCACCGCTTCTGGACAGTGACGAGGCTGACGCGGGCGATGCCGCCCAGTTCGGCGCGTTTCGCTTCGACTCGAAACGCCGCCTGCTCACCCGCAACGGCGAAGCGATTTACCTAACCTCGGGCGAAGCGGATTTGCTCGTCGCCCTCGTCGCCCACGCGGGTCAACCCTTGACGCGCGAAGATTTAGCCCCAGACGATCGCGCCACAATCACCGATCGCGCCATTGATGTGGCGATTACGCGGCTGCGTAAAAAAATAGAAACCGATCCCAAGTTCCCGCGCTATCTGCAAACGATCCGGGGCAAGGGCTATGTTCTCCATCTCGATTAAAGGGATCCGCAAGCGTTGGCCCCAAATTATTCCTTGGCTCGATCTGTTTCGAATCAAAAAATACCTGCCGAAAAATCTCTATGCCCGTTCGTTGATGATCATCGTTACACCGATGATCATTTTACAGATTGTCACGACTTATATTTTCTTTGAACAACATTGGAATATTCTCTCACGGCGGCTATCCGGGTCGGTCGCGGGGGAAATTGCTTTTGTTCTCAGTCAAATCGAGCAAACCCACCCGCGCGATCCGGGGGCCATCGGTCCGATGCTTATCGACGCTGAAAGCGCGACGGGCGTTGCTTTCGCCTTCACGCCCGACGAAATTCTGCCGAATGTCGAGCCGGGCAATGCGATGGAAACCTATGGCGACACGCTGGTTTCCGCCCTTGCCGAACGGCTGCGCCGCCCGTTTCGCCTGCGGGACGCGGAGGATGACCGCATTATCGTGATCGAGGCGCAAAGCTCCGATGGGGTGTTGCGCGCCTGGGTGAACCGGAAGCGGATTTTTACCTCCACCACTTATGTTTTCGTCCTCTGGATGGTCGGCACCTCCTTGCTGCTGTTCGGCATTGCCAGCGTCTTCATGCGCAATCAGGTGCGTCCGATCCGGCGGTTGGCGGAAGCGGCGGAACGGTTCGGCAAGGGTCAGCCGGTCGGCGAGGTGAAGCTGGAAGGCGCAACCGAAGTTCGCCGCGCCGCACTAGAATTCTCCCATATGCGCGAGCGCATTACGCGCCAGTTGCAACAGCGCATGGAAATGCTGGCGGGCGTCAGCCACGATCTGCGCACGCCGCTCACCCGGCTCAAACTCTCCGTCGAACTCTTGGGCGCGCACCCGGATCAAGAGCCGATGCGGCAAGATATTCTGGAAATGGAGAAAATGCTGAACGCCTATCTCGCCTTCGTGAAGGGTGAAGGGCGGGAGCTTTCAACCGAAACCGATCTGCTGCCGATGATCGATGGCATCTTTAGCACCCTGCGGCGCGGCCCCTATCAGGATCGGCACCTGCTGCTTCACGTCGGCGATGACGTTGGCCCGCTGTTGGTGAAGCCGGAAGCGATGCGGCGGTGCCTCAACAATATCCTACAAAATGCTGCCCGACATGCGCAGCGGATCGACGTGACCCTAAGCCGCCAGGGTGGGTTCCAGATTATTGAGATCCGCGACACGGGGCCGGGCATTCCCGCCGCGATGCGCGAAGAAATCTTCCGGCCGTTCTTCCGGCTGGAGGCAGCACGCACACCGCGCACCTTGATCGGCGAGGAAGGGGGGGTAGGCCTTGGGCTCACCATTGCGCGCGATATCGTTCGGGGTCACGGCGGCGAGATTAGCCTAAGCGATAATGTCCCGCACGGTTTGGTCGTCACCATTCGCCTGCCGCTTTAGATGACGACCTGAGCTGCGAAGGCAGCAATGGCGCTATTCACCGCGTCCGGCTGCTCGATTTGCGGGGCGTGCCCCGCCCCATCGAGGATGGTCAGCCGCGCGTCGGGATGGGCCTTTCGGTAAAAATCTGCCAAGGCGGGGCTATAGATACGGCTTTGCCCGCCTAAGAGAACCAGCAGCGGCAGCGCGCAGGAACGTAAGGCCGCGCGGGCATCGATCTGGGCCAAGGAGCGCCAGAGCGCTGCCAGCGTCGGCGCGTCCTGGGCGCTGAGGCGGGCGGTTGCTTCGGCCAACCACGCCGCTTCGGGCGGGCGACCGCGCGCGAATAAAGACCAGGCGATACGGGGGGCGAAATCGGCCCAACCGGCTTCCATGGCGTCGGCGGTTCGGATCATCTCGGCGGCGGTTTGGCGGCTAGCGATCCCATAACTCCAATCGGGCGCATTGGCCACTTTCGGCGTCATATCGAGAATGACCAAGCCCGCCGCCTGCACCCGCGCGTGGGTAAGCGCTTCGAGGGCGACCAACAGCCCCATCGACCAGCCCACCAGAATCGGGCGCACAAGCCCCTGCGCGCGCAAAAATTCGGCTAAGGCATCGCCCAGATCGGCAATGCTGAGGCCCGTATCGCGCGTTGCGGTTGGGCCATGGCCGGGCAGATCGGGAATGATCACCCGCAACCCTCGCTTCACCAGGGCCTGCTGCGCGGCAAAAAACTCCCCGCTCGCCCCCCAACCGTGAATGAACACGACGGGCGGCCCTTCGCCCACATCCAGCCAATGTCGGATTGGCGCGCGGCTCAAAGGGCGCCTTCCACATCCTTGATATAAACCAGCGCGCGCCCTGTCACCAAGGTCTCACCCGCCGCATCCCTGAGCGTGGTTGCGAGATCGCAGAGGTGCTTTTCCGGGCGCAGCTTCGTGATTTCAAGCGTCGCCGTGACCGTTTCCGTCAGCGGGACCGGCTTCAGGAACTGCATATCCTGCTTCAGGTAATTGGTGCCCCGCCCCGGCAGCTTGACGCCAAGAATATACGAGAAAAGCGCCGCCAGCAGCGGTTCGGGTAGGGCTGTGAACTCG
>NZ_JBILQX010000198.1:0-6119 GCF_044372965.1 Elstera sp.
CAAATTCGATGCGCCGCAGGTCTTCGAAGCGCTCTATAAGCTTGCCGATCTCAAGCGCGCGACCGAACCCGTCTGGGACACGATCGATCTGATGCTCGTGCCGACGATGCCGCGCCCCTATACGGTGGCGCAGGTGCTGGCCGATCCGGTGCGACTGAATTCGAACCTCGGCACCTATACCAATTTCGTCAATCTGCTCGATTTATGCGCGCTGGCGGTGCCCTCGTCGGCGCGGGCAGACGGATTGCCCGCCAGCGTCACCCTGATCGGTCCGGTGGGGCAGGATGCGCGGCTGCTGTCGCTCGGGCGGCAGATTCAAGCGGCGTCGTGCCTGCCGATGGGCGGGACGGGGGAGCCTCTCCCGGTGCTCGCCCCGTTGCCGACCGTGCCCGAGGAAACCCGCATCGAAGTCGCTGTTGTCGGCGCGCATCTCTCCGGTTTGCCGTTGAATGGTCAATTGACCGACCTTGGCGGGTACTTGGTTCGCGCGGTCGAAACGCTGCCAGCGTATCGCCTATTTGCCCTAGCCGGAACCGTGCCGCCGAAGCCCGGTCTGCTGCGGGTCGCGGCGGGCGCGGCGATTGCCGTTGAAGTTTGGTCCCTGCCGAGCGCCGCCCTCGGGGCGTTTGCCGCTCAAATCGCGGCACCGCTGGGGCTCGGGCGGGTCAAGCTCGCCGATGGCAGTGCGCCGCTGGGGTTTCTGGTGGAAGCCGAAGCGACGCGAGGGGCCGAGGATATTTCGGCCTTCGGCGGCTGGCGCGCGTATCTCGCGCAGCGGAAATAGCGGTTAAGCGGAGGCGGCGCTGGCCGCCTCCGTATCGACATACTGTAAATAGGCCTGCTCCACGGTGCCGATGTGGCCCAACATCGCAGCGGCGGCGGCGGTTTGATCGCCTTTCAGAATCGCATCGACAACCAATTCATGCTCGCCGTAGGAGCGCGAGAGGCGGCCTAAGGTGCGGAACTGCGCGCGCCGAAACGGCGACAGGCGCGAGCGCGTCGTTGCGGTCAGTTCCGCGAGATAGGGATTATGGCTGCCTGCATAAATCAGCGCGTGAAACTCCACATTGGCTTCGTGGAACTGTTGCGGGTCGCCGTCGCGCACGAGGGGAGCCATCGACCTGTGCAGGGTTTCGAGCGCGCGTCGCTCCCGTGCGGTCATCGAGACGGCGGCATAGCCCGCACAAAGGGCTTCGAGATCGGCCATAACGGTGAACATTGCCGCCAATTGGTCTTTCGACGGGCGGGCGACGAGGGCGCTGCGGTGCTGGCGGGTTTCCACCAACCCGCTCGCGCCGAGCAGGCGAATGGCCTCGCGCACGGGGGTTCGGGACACGCCGAAGCGCGCGGCCAACTCGGTTTCGTCCAGGGCGGTGCCGGGCGCGAGAATGCCGCGAACGATTTCGTCCGCAAGCTGCTGGCGCAAATCTTCGGCGCGGGTGCCACGCCGGGCGGAGGGGCGAGGGCCGGTCATCCTAATCGTCCGTTTTTCCTTACTCGTTGCGACAGGTTTAACATCATCCCGTTACAGTCCGGAATCGGGAATAGAACTGACGTGGGCGTGAACAATGCGCCAGCCCTCCGCCAGTTTCGCCCAGGTTTGGCTCTGCCGCCCGATCTGCTCCGGAACCCCCGGATAGCGAAACAGCGTCGAGACCAACACGCAGGTTTCCGTGAGGGCGGTGACGCGCGTTTGCTCCCGTGCCCTGCCCTCGGGGACCGGGGTCGCCGACGCTCGCCAGGCTTTTACCGCGTCGATGCCATACTGAATTTCGGCGACGCCATAACGCACCACTTCCAGCGAGTCCCAGAAGACGGCATCCATCGCGGCCACATCGTTGCGCATCAGCGCGTCTTCATAGGCTTCGAACAGGGCGCGGACTTCCGCTTCGATGGGGGCGAGGCTCATGCTGACACCGCCTGCTGAAGGGCGGGCAGGGTGCAGGTCCAGCCAACGATGCCACCCTGGGCGTGGATCATCGCTAGCGTCGCCGTTTTAAACTCGGGGAAATAGCTTTCGGTGGCTTCCTCCACCAGCAAACATTCGAACCCCCGGTCGTTGGCCTCGCGCATCGAGGTTTGCACACAAACTTCGGTCGTAACGCCCGCAAAAACCAGTTGCCGGATAGAAGTTTCCGCAAGCATCGCATCGAGATTGGTTTTGTAGAAAGCCCCTTTGCCGGGTTTATCGATCACCACTTCCCCCGGCAACGGCGCGCAGCCGTCCACGATTTGATTGCCCGGCTCACCGCGCACCAGAATCCGCCCCATCGGTCCCGGATCACCGATGCGTAAGCTCGGTTTGCCGCGCAACCGCTTCGCGGGGGGGCAGTCCGACAGGTCCGGCTGATGCGATTCGCGCGTATGGATGACCGGCCAGCCTTTCTTGCGGAACAGACCGATCAAATCGGCCACGGCGGGAATAATGGCCGTGAGGCGCGAGACATCGTTGCCCAAACTCGCGCCGAAGCCGCCGGGTTCGACAAAATCGCGCTGCATATCGATAACGATCAGCGCGACGGCGGCGGGATCGAGCGGGAAGGGGCCGGGTTGGGCGGGAATTTCAATCATCATGGCCTCCTCAATGTCCTGCCATCGCGTGGCCGATGGCGGTGCGGTCGGCCTCGGCGGCGGGGGCAAGATAGGTGATATGGCCTTCGGACATCACGGCGATGCGGTCCGAGAGTTCCAAAATCTCATCGAGATCTTCGGAAATCAGCAAAATCGCGGTGCCCTTATTGCGCAAGGCCAGTAACTGCCCGCGAATATCGGCGACCGAGGCAAAATCGAGCCCAAAGCAGGGGTTTGCAACCACCAGCACGGCCACGTCGCCCGAAATCTCCCGCGCCAGCACCGCCCGCTGCACATTCCCGCCCGACAGCGCCTCCATTGGCGTCTCAGGCGAGCGGGTGCGGATATTGTAGCGCTCAATCAGGCTTTCGGCCTTGGCGCGGATTTCTTTGCCCGACAGGAACCAGCGGGCTTTTGCCAAGGGGGCCTTGTCGAAACTGCGAAAAGCCAGATTTTCCGCCACGCTCATGCGCGGCGCGGTGGCGTTCTTCAGCGGCTCTTCGGGCAGGCTGAAGACCTTCATCAGGTCCATTTCGGCGCGTTTGGGGGTAAAGGGCTTGCCCTGCACGAAAATCCGCCCATCGGCGAGCGGGCGTTGCCCGGCGAGGATTTCCAGCAGTTCCACCTGCCCATTGCCCGAAACACCCGCGAGCCCCAGAATTTCACCCGCATGAACCTTCAGGTCGAGTTCTTTAACGGCCGGTAAGCCATCGTCGCCATCGCCGTAGAGCGCCACGAGATCGACCGCGATGGGGGTTGCGCCGTGATCGACCCGCGCGGCGCGTTTTGGCACCTGGGTTTCGCCGATCATCAGTTTGGCCATCGCGTCGGTCGAAAGCTCCGACACAAGACCGCCGCCAACCTTTTTCCCCCGGCGCAGCACGGTGACGCCATCGCAGAACTCGGTCACTTCGCGGAACTTATGGGTAATCATCAGAACGGTGAGATCGCCCGCCTGGGTCATGCCGCGTAAGAGCCCGAGGATTTCCGTCGCCTCATCCGGGGTCAGCACCGAAGTCGGCTCATCGAGAATCAGGAAGCGCTGATTGAGGTAAAGCTGCTTCAGAATCTCCAGCTTCTGCTTCTGCCCGGCGGCGAGGCCGGACAAAGGAATATCCAGCGGTACGCGGAAGGGCATGCGGTCGAGAAACGCGTTCAGCGCGCGGGTTTCCTTGGCCCAATCGACCACCAACGGCACATCGGCCCGCGCCATCACTAAGTTTTCCGCGCCCGTGAGCGAGGGGACCAGGGTGAAATGCTGGTAGACCATGCCGATGGCAAGCGCCCGCGCCTCGCGCGGTGTCGCAATCGTCACTTGCTTACCGTCCAGCAGGATTTCGCCGCCGTCGGGCTGATAGAACCCCATCAGGCATTTCACTAGGGTCGATTTGCCGGCGCCATTCTCCCCCAGTAGCGCATGAAAGGAGCCTGCGGGAACGGAAAGCGACACAGCGTCGAGCGCCTGGAACGCGCCGAAGCGCTTGCCCATGCCGAGAATATCGATGCTAAGGGCGCGGCCTGTCATGGCAGGGTCGCCAGCAGCGCTTCGGAGGTTGCGACGGCCCCGAAGACGCCGCCCTGCATCTTCACCATGCTCAGCGCGGCGAGGTGGTTGCTATGGTCGGTCGCGCCGCAGCAATCCTCCACCAGCAGGCATTCATACCCTCGGTCATTGGCCTCGCGCATAGTGGTATGGACGCAAACATCGGTGGTGATGCCCGTCAGAATGATATTGGCGATGCCGTTTTGGCGCAGGATAAGGTCCAAATCGGTGGCACAGAAGCTACCTTTGCCGGGTTTGTCGATGATGACTTCGCTGGGCAGCGGGGCCAAGTCGGGAATAATCTCCCAGCCGGGCTCGCCGCGAACCAGAATCCGCCCGCACGGCCCCGGATCGCCGATGCCTGCGCCGATCTGCTGGGAGCGCCAGCGCTTGTTCGGCGGCAGATCGGCCAGATCGGGGCGGTGGCCTTCGCGCGTGTGGATGATGAAATAGCCCTTTTTCCGCATCGCCGCCAGAAGCCGCTTGATCGGCTCGATCGGCGCGCGCGTGAGCGACAAATCATAGCCCATGGTGTCGACATAACCGCCTTTGCCGCAGAAATCGGTCTGCATATCGATGACGATCAGCGCGGTATTCTGCGGGCGCAAATCGGCGTTCCAGGGCCATTCGTAGGGGGATGAGGCGACCAAGGGCATGGGTAACTCCCGATACTAGCGCGTAATGGAAAGCTCGCTCGGCGCATCCTTCAGGCTGCGTTTCGGCGAGACCGAGGCGATCATGATGAGCAGGGTCAGAATGTAGGGCGCGGCATTGAACAGATAGTAGCCCTGGCTAATGCCGATGGATTGCAGCGCCGGGCCGAGCGCGCCCGCGCCGCCGAAGAGCAGCGCGGCGACGAAGCAGCGCAGCGGGTTCCACCGGGCGAAGATCACCAAGGCGACGGCGATCAAGCCTTGCCCCGACGAAAGCCCCTCGTTCCAGCTTCCGGGATAGGAGAGCGACAGGAAGGAGCCGCCGATTCCCGAGAAGAACCCGCCCAAGGCCGTGCAGATCAACCGAACTTGGCCGAGCGAATAGCCCATCGCCCGCGCCGCCGCCGCACTATCGCCGACCATGCGGACGATCAGGCCCCAGCGGGTGGTCTTGAAGCCCCAGGCCATGACCAACGCTAGGGCCGCACCGACGAAGAAGAGCGGGTTGATGTCGAGCGCCGAGGCGATGGCGGGGTTGCCGGTCCAATCGCCTAGGGGAATCCCCGGCAGGCGTGGGGCGGCAGGCTGAATGAAGGGTTTTCCGAAGAAGAAGGCAAGCCCGGTGCCAAACAGCATCAGCGCAATCCCGACCGCCACATCGTTAATACGCGGCAAATTGCACAAGAGCCCGTGCAGCACGCCGAGGCCGAGGCCCGCAAATCCAGCGACCAGCACGCCGAGCCAAGGCGAGCCGGTCGTATAGGCGGTGGCATAAGCGCTCATCGCGCCGAAAATCAGCGTGCCTTCCAGCCCGAGATTGATGCGCCCGCTTTTCTCCGTTAGGCATTCGCCCAAGGAAACGAACAGAAACGGCGTCGAGACGCGAATCGCCCCGGCGAAGATGGCGAGTAGAACGGTCCAAAGTCCCGGATCTTGGCTCATCGGGCGGCGCTCCTTGCGTCGGCGGGGCGGAAGAAGGGCAGGCGGCCATAGAGGGTTTCGCTCGCGAGCAAGGTCACGAAAATCACCCCCTGCATCAGCAAAACCGTGGCGTCGGGAAGCCCCATGCGCCGCTGGATCAAGCCGCCGCTGGCGGCAATCCCGCCGAACAGCAGCGCGACGGGCAAAATCGCCAAAGGATTATGCCGGGCGAGAAAGGCGACCAGAATGCCGGTGAAACCATAGCCCGCCGCGAGCGAGGCATTCGCCCGCCCGTGGATTGCCGCCACTTCAAAGAAGCCCGCCAATCCGGCGGCCGCCCCGGCCAGCATCGAAAAGCCGATGATGAGTTTCCCTACGGGGAGCCCTTGCGCTTTGGCCGCGCGCATATTGCCGCCCGTCATCCGTGCGGC
>NZ_JBILQX010000035.1:0-25889 GCF_044372965.1 Elstera sp.
AGCGATTGAGGTTCCATCGGTAGGCTCCGAGCGAGGGACCCCATCAGTGAATCACAGCAAAACTGAACGGGCGAGGGTTTTTGCGGGTGTCCAGCTTGGGCCAAACGAAGCGCTGTGCCTCCAACCGCTTATAGGTGAGCACCAAACCACTGCCGTCCCAATAGAGCAGCTTCAACCGGTCAGCGCGGCGCGACCGGAATATGAAGACTGTCCCGGTATAGGGATCGCGCTGCAGTTCGCTCTTTACCAGCGCCGTCAGCCCATCCAGCCCCTTGCGAAAATCAACCGGCTTCGCCGCGATCAAAATCCGTACCCGGTTCGACGGGAAGATCATGCACGCCGCCTTAGGGCCGCGACCAGCGCGGCAACCCGTTCCACCGATGCCGTGCTCTCGACCCGAACCGTGACGTCGCCCACGACAATCTCAATCGATGCACCGCTTGCAGGGGGTTCCGGAGTATCCGGCGGCGGGGTCATCACCACCGGTACAAAAGCAGCCCCGCTCAACTCCGGTACCGCCAGCAAACCCCGCCGCGCCCGAGCCCGCCATTCCGAAATATGGTTCGGCTTCAACCCATACCGCGCCGCCACCTCTCGAACCAAAACCCCCGGAACCAGCGTCTCCGCAACGATCCGACCCTTCACCTCATCCGGCCAACGCCGATGACCCGACCCACGTCTTAAAACCTCCCCCTGCAAAGCTGACTCAGTTCGGACCTCCAAAGGGACTCCCATACCAACCTCCCATCAAACTCAGAGGCTGCGTCCCTCGCATGGAACGCGCAAGCGGGATAGGTGGGGGCGGGACAGCGCTTACTTTGAAAGCGCGCGCGATCGGTGCCAACGGCCCCGTTGGCGAGGGTAATCGGCGCACTCTCGCCGATTTCGTCGGTGAAATCGGTGTAGACCAGCACCTGCGCGTCGCCCTCGATCAGCTTAATCAGGTCCCGAAGGCGGCGGCGCATCTGCTCAAGCGACCATGCGTCGATATCCTGCCAGAATTCATCGGTCTGGACCTCGAGAATCAAGCCCATGGCGGCGGCCACCATGGGCACATTGCCGAGGGTTTCGAGCTGGGCGGCAATCGCCATCACTTTTTCTTTGCAGCGCGCGAAGCTTGCCTCGCCCTTGAGAAGGGCAAGCTGGCCGTTGAGGAGGATCAGGTCGAACTGCTTGGCGGCGCTATCGTCATCCACAAACGCGGTCGGAAGCCCGGCGATCTCGGTGATCAGCGTGTCGCAATCCTCGGCCGAGAGGCTATCCCAGGCTTCCGGGCGTTGGAAAGCTTCCACCACCCGCCGCTTGGCCCGCACTAGAAAATTATCGAGGCTCATGGCCGCGACTTCGGCGCGCAATCGGCTGCGGGTGTCTGTGTCGAGCTGGAGCAGCCCATCGCGTCGCGCGTCCGGCGGCAAAGCTTGAAGGGCGCGGGTGATGTCGACGCGGGCAGCAAACAGCCGTTCGCTGAGCGACCGGCCCAGCGCGCCCTCTTTTACCTCGGGGTTTTGATTGAAAAACTCGAAGTTTTGGCAGAAGTCGAAAATAAAAAACTCGGTTTTAGGGTCGCTGGGGCCGAAGAGGTCGGGGCGTAAGCGGGTGCCGCGCCCGATCATCTGCCAGAATTTAGTCTTGGACCGCACAATCTTGAAAAAGACGAGGTTAACCACCTCGGGCACATCAATGCCAGTATCGAGCATATCGACCGAAATGGCGATGTGCGGCGCGCGCTCGGGGGTCGAGAAATCATCGATCAGCGCTTGGTTATAGTCCGTCTGATAATCGACGACGCGGGCAAACTGGCCTTTAAGGTGCGGGTAGTTAGCGTCAAACCGCGCCCCGATGAATATCGCATGCTCGTGGTTTTTGGCGAAGATGATGGTTTTGCCTAAGCGGTCGCCATTGGCCACTTTCACCCCATAGGTCATAAGGTGTTCCAGCACCTTATCGACCGTATCGGTATTGAAGAGCCATTTATTGATGGCTCCGGCCTCCACATCCCCCGGCGGTAGCTTGCCTTCCCATTCCAGCGCGTCCCAGCGGGCTTTTTCCGCGTCGGGCAGGTCATTGTATTTGATGCCCTCGCGCACGAAGCGCAGGGGGACCGAGAGGGCGCGGGGCGGCACCAGGAACCCATCGGCCACGGCCTTATCGAGATCGTAGGAATCGGTGGGAACGCCGCGCTCCAACTCGAAGAGGGAATAGGTATCGCGGTCGATTTCCGTGCGCGGGGTGGCGGTCAGGCCGACCAGCAGACTATCGAAATACTCAAAAATCGCCCGATATTTTCGGTAAATCGAGCGGTGGGCTTCGTCGATGATAATAAGGTCAAAATGCCCCGGCCCGAACCGGCGCTGACCGTTTTCCAGCGCGTCGATGAGGTTCATCATCGTGGGGTAGGTCGACAGGCCCACGCGGGCGGCGTGGTGATTATTGCGCTGCGGATCATGGTCTTGGATCAGGTTCGCGCTGGGGGCCGAGGGTAAATGCTTTTTGAAGGCATTATGGGCTTGGTTGACCAGCGCAACCCGGTCGGCCAGGAACAGCACGCGCTTGCACCAATTGGCGCGCATCAACTGGTCAATCAGCGCGATGACCGTGCGGGTTTTGCCGCTGCCGGTGGCCATGACCAGCAGGGCTTTGCGCTGTTGATCCGTTTCGAACACCTCGCCCACGCGCCGGATGGCGTGGGTTTGATAGTAGCGCCCGGCAATTTCGGTATCGATGCTGGTGGTCGAGAGAAAGCGGCGGGCGTTCTTGCGCTGCCGCCACCGTTCCAACTCGTCCTTTTTCAAAAAGCCTTGCACGGCGCGGGGCGGGTAGGTTTCGTCATCCCATAACCAATGCTCGTAGCCATTGGTGTAGAAGATGAGCGGGCGCACGCCAAACTGCTTTTCCAGGCAATCGGCATAGAGTTTGGCTTGCTGCTGCCCCGCGCGGGCGTCGCGGCGGGTGCGTTTGGCCTCGACGAGGGCGAGCGGCTTGCCGTCGTCGCCCCAGAGAACATAATCGACAAACCCCTCGCCGGTGGCGTTGGGCATGCCGGTTACGCGATATTCCCGGTCGCGGGGCTGGTCGAGCGGCCAGCCGACTTCGCGCAGCAGCAGATCGATAAAGGCGTCGCGGGTTTCTTCTTCATTATAGTCGTGGGTGTCGGGGGTGGCGGCATTCGCCTGTTTGATCGCGGCGATTTCGGCCTGGAGCCGGGCGATTTCGGCATCGCGCGCTTGGGCGTCCGCATCGCTTTTAATCCGCGCCGCCTCCGCGTCCGCCAAGGCTTTGGCGGCGCTCTTATGCTCTTTTTCCAGGGCTTGCAGTTTTGCGAGGGTCGCGGTCTCGATCAGCACGGCGCGGGGCAGGGCGTCGGGGTTGAAGCTTAGGCCCGCGTCGGGCTTTGCCCCGCGCGCGTAAGTGCGCACCAGCCAATAGCTCACGTGGAACAGTTCCCGCACCGCGCTTAGGGCATGGGGCGGCGGAACGGCGCGCGTTTCATGGGCGGCGGCATTGCCATAATCTTTAATCAGGCGCGCTTTAGTAACGAGCGCCGGGCCGACCAGGGTGCGAAAGCCTGCATCATGGATTTGCGCCGAGAGCGTTTTTTCATAGGGTTCGCGCAGGTTGCGATCATGGGCATAGAGCCATTTCACCGCCCCCTCCAGCGCGAGGCGCGCATAAAAACACGCGGCCCGCGCATCGTTGACCGCCGCAAGCTCCGCCTTCCGCGCCAGCGCGAAGACCTCGGGGAATTCGGTTTGGAGGAAGGCGAATTGGGTCATGCTTATAGCTCCCCACGGAAGGCGCGGTGTTGGAGGGAGGCGAAGAGTGAAACCAAATTTGATAAGCCTATTTCCATCGATGGCCTCAGGATTGCCAAATACTCAACGCGGCGAAAGTACTCTTTCTGTTGGTCAAGTGAGATTTTCGGGACCATCACACGGTCAAACGACTTTGAATTCAGATTCATCATGGTGACCCCTGAAGCAACTGCCTCAATCCTCTCAACAACCTTTCTAGATCTTATCAATTCAGAGAGGAAAAAAGGGTCTATCTTACCTCGTGCGGCTCTGAGTATCATAGACCCGGTCCCGCAAAGAAAACCATCATGCTCATCTTTAACAACCGCGCATCGCCCCATTTCGCCCCGCCGACCTATGATTAAATCTCCTGAACGCAACCGATATATTTCAAGTTCTTTTGCCTTACTTTGGGTTATAGAGAAATTTAGGTCGGGTAAAATTTCTCCTGCCGATATGTGTGTCGGATTTATTAGTGGAATACCACCTTCTATGTAGTCAAATTTATGCAATAGTGATCCAAAAGGTCCCATCCTAATTTCTTCGAAGTATTCAGATAGCGGTATATAAGTCGGCTCGTTTTCACCAAACATCTCCATAAAAATCGCTTGGCCGAGTTGGCCCAGGCGGTCGAGGGCGCGCTGGCGTTTGCGGCGCAGGTCATCGGCCTGATCCAGAATCGCCGCAATCCGCTTCTGCTCCGCCAGCGGTGGGAGGGGGATTAGCATATCGTCAATCATTCGCCGAGTGACATGCTTTAGCCCGACCCCACCGTGCGCTAGGCCAATAAGCTCGCTAATTTGATTGTTTACAGTGTGAACCCACCAGTCTTTGGTAATGATGCGACTGTTCAGTTCAACAAGGAAGATGTGTTGGTTTAAAATACCTGCAGGTCCATGCCAGATATGCGCACCAAAAGACGTACCTGGAGTACCAGACCATGCAAAGAGCACGTCATTGGGCTTAATCCTAACTTGCCTATCAAGTGGGCCATCCCAATAATTGAATGGCTTTGCGGTATCGTTAAGATTTTGTATGCGAATGATAGGAACGCCTGAAGTGCTCCAATCTTCTGGTTTAAAAGCCTTTCCGTTGATCAGCTTACAGATATCGCCTATCCGGACGTGGGGAAACGCACTCATCCCAGCATCGCCTCCAACTTGCTCAGCCCTTGGCTGATCTCGGCTTCCAGCGCCCGCAACTCCGCCATAATCGCGGCGGGGCTTTCGTGGGTTATCGCTTCGTGCTCCACCTGCTTATAGCGGTTGAGCGACAGATCGTAGGTGCCGGTTGCGGCGATGTCGGCTTTGGGCACGCAGAAGCTTTGCGCCGTGCGCGGGTTGGCGCGTTCGGCCCCGTCGCGCGCGAACCAGCGGGCGAGGGCATCGGGCAGATTATTCTTGGCGTGCTCGCCGTCGTCCAGGGGGGCGTGCGGGGTTGGGCCTTGTTTTTCAGGCGGCAGCAGGTCGGCGCGCTTATCGTCCAGGCTAAAGCCATCGGCGTGCAGGTCGTAAAACCAAACGTGATCGGTGCCGCCCACACCGGTTTTCGTAAAAAACAGAATGGCGGTGGAAACGCCCGCATAGGGGCGGAATACGCCGGAGGGCAGTTTTAGCACCGCTTCCAGCTTATGCTTTTCCACCAACAGTTCGCGTAAGGTTTTATGGGCGGTGGAGGAGCCGAACAGCACGCCATCGGGCACAATCACCGCCGCGCGCCCGCCGGTTTTCAGCAACCGCAGAAAAAGCGCGAGAAACAGCAGTTCCGTTTTTTTGGTTTTAACGATCTGCTGCAGGTCTTTTGCCGTCTGCTCGTAATCGAGCGAGCCTGCAAAGGGCGGATTGGCGAGAATGAGGGAATAGCGCCCGGCGTCGGCATCATGCTCCTGGGCCAAGCTGTCGCGGTAGCTGATATCGGGGTTTTCCACCCCGTGCAGCACCATATTCATCGAGGCGATGCGCAGCATGGTCGGGTCGAAATCGAACCCGTGGAACAGGCCGGTATGAAAATGCTGGCGCAGTTTTTCGTCGCGAAACAGGGCCGGGTGATGCTGGCGCAGATACTCGCCCGCCGCGACCAGAAAGCCGCAGGTGCCCGCCGCCGGATCGCAAATCACATCCTGCGCGGTGGGCTGCGTCATTTCCACCATCAGCTTGATGATGTGGCGCGGGGTGCGGAACTGGCCATTTTGCCCAGCGCTGGCAATCTTCCCCAGCATATATTCATAAAGATCGCCCTTGGTGTCGCGGTCGTCCATGGGGATTTTATCGAGCAGATCGACCGCGCGGGCGAGCAGGGCGGCGTTTGAAAAGCCCAGCCGCGCATCGCGCATATGGGCGCCATAGCTGGAGCCTTCCTCCCCCAACTGGCGCAGAAAGGGGAAAACCCGCTCCGCCACCACATCCATCATGGCGCGGGCTTCAAAATTCTTGAACCGGGACCAGCGTAGATCGGACCAGTCGCGCCCTTGATCGTCTTTGCCGTCGGGGAAAACGCGGCGGTCCATCGGGATGCCGAGATTAACGGCTTTATTCTCTTCCAGCGTATGCAGATCGTCGAGACGCTTGATGAACAGCAAATAGGTGATCTGTTCGATAACCGATAAGGGGTTCGACACGCCCCCCGACCAAAAGGCGTTCCAAATTTGATCGACCTGGTTCCGAATATCGCCGGTGAGCATTGCGCCTCCCCGTTGGGTGTGATGGTTGAGACTGGTTTATCGGTAAGGGGGGCGATTTCCTATCAAAGACTCCCGGCACAGCAAACCATGGAAGCATCGTGCCGCGCGGGTTTCAACTTGAACGCGCAAGGTTAGGCGGCACTCCTTTTGGAATGCGCCGCCGTTAAAACGCCTCGGCTGTTCCGTGGGGCTTTGCGCTACCCTCCATGCGGGCCTGCTGGTCCCGTCGCCACATCAGCGGCGGCTGGCCGGTCTGTTTGACGAAAAAGCGCGAGAAATAGGCAGGGTCGCTGAACCCAAGGCGGTAGCTGATCTCCTGGATCGGCGCGCGCGAGAAAATAAGATCGCGCTTGGCTTCATCGAGCAGCTTTGCGGCGATAAGGTCGGAAGGGGCCAAGCCCGTGGCGGCTTTGATGACGCGGTTGAGATGGGTCAGCGATAGGCCAAGTTCGGCGGCGTAAAAGGAAACCGGTCGATGGTCGCGGAAATGGCGATGAATCAAGCCGGTTAGCTGGTCCAGCCGGTCCTCGCCCCGGTCGGAGGGGGCGGCGCGTTCATGGCAGAGGCGGGCGGTTAACTGGAGCAGCAGGGCGGTATAGGCGGCCATCAGCGCGTCGCGGTTGGGGCGGCGTTCGGCAAATTCCGCGCTGAGCCGCCGGAGCGTTTCGACCAGATAGGCGGCATCGGGCGAATTTGGCGGCAGAGGGAGCGATTGGGGAGCCGATAAGCTCTCGCTCAGCCGGTCCGGCGCGGCGCTCAGGTGCGATGTGAGCAGGGTGATAACGAGGCCCTGGGTTTCTTCGGCAAAGCGGAATCCGTGGCGCACGCGCGGGGGAACGGTCAGCAGCGCGGGCGGGGTAACGGTGGTTTCAAGCGCCCCTAGGAGCGCCGTACACGGCCCGGTCTCCAGGTATAAAATTTGAAAGAAATCATCATGCTTGTGGGGGCGGATTTCCCAGCGGTAACGGCTGCTGCGCACGCGAATGGTTTCGCAGTGCACCCAAAACCCAGGGGTTTCAGCGGTTTTCTCGCCGTAGAGCCGATAGGTTGGGGTTGGGAGCATTGGCGTTAATCTCAAGCGGTTATGGTCGATTAGTGCAATTTTTTGGCGGAATTGTCCATTGTTGTCGCTGCCGGTCGGCCGCATCCTTGCCCGCATAATCCAGATAATCGGGGAGGGGAAAAATGCGCACGCAGGTCGTTATCATCGGATCGGGGCCGTCGGGGCTTTTGCTGGGGCAGCTTCTGGCGACTGCCGGGATCGACACGATCCTGCTCGACCGGGTGAGCCCGGAGTATATCCTGGGCCGGATCCGCGCCGGGGTGTTGGAGGAGGGGTCGGTAAGGCTGCTCGACCAAGCGGGGGCGGGGGCGCGGCTGCACGCCGAGGGGCTTCGCCACGATGGGTTTTCCTTGGCCTTTAGCGGGCAGGATCACCGCATCGACCTGGACCGGCTAACGGGGGGCAAGCATGTAACCGTTTATGGGCAGACGGAGGTAACGCGCGATCTCATGGCGGGCCGGGAGCGGGGCGGGGCGGTGTCGATCTATGACGCGGAGGCGGTAACGCTGCATGATTTCGACCGCGACGCGCCCTTCGTGACCTTTCAAAAAGACGGGCAGACCCACCGGATCGACTGCGATTTCATCGCGGGGTGCGACGGCTACCACGGCGTTAGCCGCAAATCGGTCCCGGAAACGGCCCTCAACACCTTTGAGAAAATCTATCCCTTCGGCTGGCTCGGGATTATGGCCGAGGTCGCGCCGGTTAGCCCTGAATTGATCTATGCCCATCATCCACGGGGGTTTGCGCTCTGCTCGATGCGGTCGATGACGCGCAGCCGCTACTATATTCAATGCGCGCTGGATGAGACGGTGGAAGCGTGGAGCGATGATCGGTTCTGGGATGAGTTGCGCCGCCGCCTGCCCGCCCATCACGCCGAAGCCTTACGCACCGCCCCGTCGTTCGAAAAATCCGTCGCGCCGCTGCGGTCCTTTGTGACGGAGCCGATGCGCTTCGGGCGGTTGTTTCTCGTTGGGGACGCCGCCCATATTGTGCCGCCGACCGGGGCGAAAGGGCTGAACCTTGCCGCAAGCGACGTTCATTATCTTTTCGAAGGCCTGCGGGAGCATTATGGCGACGCCTCGGCGGCAGGGCTGGAGGCTTATTCGCAAAAGGCGCTCGCCCGTATCTGGAAGGCCGAACGTTTTTCTTGGTGGATGACCAGCGTTTTGCACCGGTTTCCGACCATGGGGGACTTCGATCAGCGCATGCAGGAGGCCGAACTAGCCTATCTTAGCCAGTCGCAGGCGGCCTCAACCGCGCTTGCGGAAAACTATGTCGGCCTCCCCTTCTGATCCGGGGCGGCACCAGGCCGCCCCCTCTTGCTCATCCGGCAACGCCCGTGCGCTGCCGGGTTTGCGCCGCCAGCCGGATGATCGCGTTCGGCGCACCATAGCCCTGATAGCCCCGGCGCTCGACGAACTCGAAAAAGAAGCCGCCGTCGAGAATTTGGGTATAGGCGTGCAGGAAACTGCCGTGGGCATCGGCATCATAGAGAATATCGAGCGTCTTTAACGCATCGATCTCGTCGGCGGAAAGGGCGGTGCGGGCCTCAAGATCGTCGTAATAATTCTCCGGGATCGCCAGCATCGGCACCCCCGCCGCGCGCAACTGCGCTAAGGTTGCCCGCAGGTCGGCGGTGCTGAGCGCAATATGCTGCACGCCCGAACCGAAGACTTCCTGAACGAAGCGCGCCGTGAGCGTTTGGGCGCTTTGGGAGCCGTTCAGCACCAGCCGTAACCCGTCCGCACCGGGCTGAAGGCCGCTTTCGATCACCTGGCTCTGCACGACGCCGCCGGGGTCCATCACCGCCTGCGCCGGGGTTTTCTGGGCATCGAACAGCGACAGGTAAAACAAAAGCCAGGTCAGCATTTCCTCATACTGCATGGTCTGGGCAATATGATCGACGCCGATCAAGCCGCTGCCGGGGGTGGCTTCGTCGGTCGCAACGAAATCCACCTCCGCCCAGCGGGACAGGGCCGAGGTTTCATCGACGAAATAAATCAGGCTGCCGCCGAGGCCGCGAATGGCGGGAATATCCATTTCCCCCGGACCAATCGCCCCCCGGTGCGGTACGTCCAGCAGCGCCGTTGCCCGCGCCAGAATGGCGGCGGCGTCGGGGACTTTGAGCGCCAAGGCACAGACCGAGACACCATGGGTGACATAATAGGAATGGGCAAAGCCATCGACATCGCTATTGACGATGAAGCGGATATTGCCCTGTCGCCACAGCGCCACATCCTTCGAACGGTGCCGCCCGGTGCAGGCGAAGCCCAAGGCGCGCAGCAGGGTTTCAAGGGCTGGACGGCGGGTTTCATCCACGGCGAATTCGATGAATTCCACCCCGGAAACCTCGGCTGCGGGCGGCAATAAGGGGCGGTCGGTCGGCACGATGCTGCGGGCGCGGGCGGTTTCATCGAGCAGCCAGAGCAAGGAGCGGTGGCCATCGACCGCGACCGAGCGGGCCGACCCGGCGCGGAAGCGGTCGTTGAAAATCTCAAGGCTCAGCACCCCGGCATAGCCGGTCCCGGCCAGCGCATCCATGAACCCGGTGAGGTCTAGATCGCCCTGGCCGGGCAGGCAGCGCCAATGGCGGCTCCAAGCGAGATAGTCCATCTCCAGCTTCGGCGCATCGGCCACCTGGACCATGAAGATACGATCTACCGGAATTTTGCGGATGGAATTCACTTCTAGCCCGCGCGACAGCACATGGAAGCTATCGAGAATGAGGCCCACATTCGGGTGCCCGGCGCGGCGGACGATTTCCCAGGCGTCGCGGTAATCGTGAATGAAGCGGCCCCAGGCGAGCGCCTCGTACCCGACGCGCAGGCCGCGTTTTGCCGCCCGTTCCCCAAGCTCGGCGAAATCCGCCGCCAGCCGGTCGAGCCCGGTTTCCGCTTCCGGCGATACGCTGGAGCAGATGAACAGCAGGTCTGAGCCTAATTCTTGCAACAGATCGAACTTGCGCTCGGCCCGGTCAAAGGTGCGGGCGCGGCGGGCGGCGGGCATGCCTTCGAAATCGCGGAACGGCTGACAGGTAACAATAGCAAGGCCCAGATCGTCGCACAGCCGCCGCACGTCGCGCGGTGAGCCGGGGAAGGCCAGCAGGTCGTTCTCAAAAATCTCGACGTGGCGGAAGCCGGCGGCGGCAATGGCCTCCAGTTTTTCCGCAAGCGTGCCCGAGACGCAGACGGTGGCGATGGACGTTTGCATGGCCGCGGTTCCTGTCAGGGAGTAAAACGCGCCAACTGGCGCAAATGGTCGGCATTCGTGGTGGGAAAGCCGAAGAATTCCAAATAGGCGGGGATCTGCTCGAACAGCATGTCGGTCCCAACCTGCACCGTACAGCCCCGGTCCAGCGCGGCGCGCAGGAAGGGGGTTATCTCGGCCCGCATGACGACTTCGCCAACGAGTGTTTCAGCCGCGAGCCGGTCTACCGCCATCGGCAGCGGGTCGCCGTCACTCATGCCCGAGGGCGTGGCGTTGACGGCAAGGGCCATTCCGGTGGGGTCGGGTGTACCGACTTCCACCGATAGGGCGGGATAATGGGCGACGAGCCGCGCCGCCAGCCCGGTCGCGGCAACGCGATCAGTATCGTGCAGTCGCAGATGGGCGAGGCCGTGGGCGGCGAGCGCGGCGGCGATGGCCGACCCGACCCCGCCCGCGCCAACGATCAGCGCCGACGCGCCGGCAATCCGCCGCCCCTTGCGCAGTACCCCGCGCGCAAAGCCCTCGCCGTCGAACATATCGCCGACCAACGCCCCATCGGCCGCGCGCCGCACGGCATTGCAGGCCCCTGCGACGCTCACCGCCGTCGAAACCCGGTCGAGCATCGGCACGATGGCAACCTTATGGGGCATCGTAATCAGCGCGCCGTGAAAATTGCTGAAGCGGGCAATGACGGGGAAGGCTTGCGCGAAATCGGTGCGCGGCACCCCCATCGGCACGACCACGGCATTGATCCCGACCGCCTCAAAATAGGGATTATAGATCAGCGGCGCTTTGAAACTATGGGTTGGAAAGCCGATGTGGGCGATGAGGCGGGTATGGCCGTCGATCATCGCGCCGCCTCGGCAATCAGCCGCGCCACCCGCTGCACCGCCAGCGGATAGCCCTGGGTTCCGAGGCCCGCGATGATCCCATCCGCCCGCAACGACACATAGGAATGGTGCCGGAAGCTCTCGCGCTTATGGATGTTGGAAATATGCACCTCAATCACCGGCCCATCGAAGGCGTTTAGCGCGTCAAGCAGTGCGACGGAGGTATGGGTGAAAGCGGCGGGGTTGATAATGATTCCGCCAGCGGCCTCCCGCGCGTCGTGGACCCAGTCGATGAGTTCATATTCCCGGTTCGATTGATGAAACCGCACGGAAAGGCCAAGCCCCGCCGCCGTTTCGTGGCAGGCAGCCTCCACATCGGCCAAGGTTTCAGTGCCGTAGATATGGGGCTGGCGTTTGCCGAGCAGATTGAGGTTCGGCCCGTTCAGGATGAAAACGCAGGGCGTCACGGTAAGGCTCCCCTGTGGCGGGCGACCGCAGCCGCCCGCGCACGCGCAAGGGTTAACGGAGTTTGGCGAGTTCGGCGTTTACTTCGGCGACGAAATCCGCCCCGGCTTCCTGGCCGAATTTATCCAGCACCGGCTTTACCGCCGCGCGGATGCGGTTAAGTTCGGCGGCATCGAGCAGGTTATGGACCATCCCGGCGGCCTTCAGGCTGGCGAGCGCCGTATCCATCGCCTCGCGGGAGGTTTTGCGCTGGTAATCGGTCGCTTCCTTAATCGAATCGGCGATGATCTTCTTTTCATCGGCCGACAGTCCGTCCCAGGTTTTCTTCGAAATCAGCACCGACTGGGCATTATAGATGTGCCGGGTTTCGGAGACGTATTTCTGCACTTCGTTGAATTTAGCCCCGAGGATCGTCGTGACCGGGTTTTCCTGACCATCGACAACCTTCTGTTCCAGCGCCGCATAGAGTTCCGGGAAGGGGAGGGGCACTGCATTGGCCCCCAAGGTGCTGAACAGGTCGATGAACAGCGGCGATTGCAGCACGCGCAGCTTCAGGCCTTTGAAGTCCTCAATCTTGGTAATCGGGCGCTTCGAATTGGTAACATTGCGGAACCCAAGCTCCCAATAACCAAGGCCGATGAGGCCCTTATCGGGCAAAGCGGCATTAAGTTTGGCCCCGACCGGGCCATCGACGATGGCATCCGCTTCCTTGGGTTCGGCGAAAAGAAAGGGGAAATCCAGCACCGCGAAGCGCTTGTCGAGGCCGACGAGCAGACCTGCGTTCAACACGGTCATATCGATAGTGCCGCCCTGTAGGGCCGAGACGGTTTGCAAATCGCCGCCGAGTTGCCCGCCGGGAAAACCGCGCACATTGAACTTTCCGCCCGACTTTTCCTTCGCAAGGTCGGCAAATTTGGCAACGCCCTTGCCCTGGGGATGATCGGCCACATTCTGATAGGCAAAGCGCAGGGTGCGCTCGGAAATCTGCGCCAGGGCGCTCTGGCTGACCAGCAGCGCGGCGGTGGCGAGAAGCGTGATTTTTAGGGCTTTCATCGTTTCCTCCAGATGTTTTTTTAGGAATTAGCTGGCAAACCAGCGGGCCGGTCCCGTAACCAGGATCGGGAACAGGATGAGCAGAAACAGCACGGTAAGCTGGGCGATCATGAAGGGCGTCACCCCCTTGATGATCTCCTCCATGCTGATTTTCGACACGCCGCAGACAACGTTCAGCACCGTGCCGACCGGCGGGGTAATGAGGCCGATGGAATTGTTGATGATGAACAGAACCCCGAAATAAACAGGGTCAATCCCGGCGGCCTTGATGACCGGCATCAGAACCGGCGTTAGGATCAGAATAGTCGGCGTCATGTCGAGCGCGGTGCCGACGATCACGACGATCACCATAATGGCGATCATCAGCAGCGTTTTATGCTCAATCAACGGTTGGACCAGATCGACGATTTCGTGCGTGATCTCGGCGACCGTAATCAGCCAGGATGTGACAAGCGCCGCCGCCACGAGGAACATGACGATCGCCGTCGTAATCGCCGCCGAGGTAAATAGGCGCGGCAGGTCTTTGAGCGTCAGTTCCTTATAAACGAACGTCGCAACGATCAGCGCGTAGACCGCCACCACCACGGCGGCCTCGGTCGGCGTGAAGATGCCGAAGCGCAGCCCGACGATGATGATGATCGGCAGCATCAGCGCCCAGAAGCCATCGACCAAGGCTTTGCCGATCTCGGCCAGCGAGGCGCGCGCCTGTCGCTCCGATCCATCGTTACGCGACACATACCACCAGGCAACGGCAAGCCCCATGCCCAGCATCAGACCCGGCACGATGCCAGCCAGGAAGAGCTTCGAGATCGAAACCCCGCCCGCGACCCCGAAGATAACGAAGCCGATAGAGGGCGGGATGACCGGCGCAATGATACCGCCCGCCGCCACCAGCCCCGCCGAATGGGCGCGGCTATGCCCGGCCTTCACCATCATTGGCACGATCAACGCCGCCAGCGCCGCCGCATCGGCGACCGCCGACCCCGAGAGCGAGGCGAGCAGGCAGGACGCGAGGATCGCAACATAGCCAAGGCCGCCGCGCACATGGCCGACCAGCGTCATCGCCACGGTCACGATGCGGCGGGCAAGGCCTCCGGCATTCATGATCTCGCCCGCCAGCATAAAGAAGGGTACGGCGAGCAGGGGGAAACTATCGGCCCCGTTTATAAGGTTCTGGGCGATAATCTGGCTGTCGAACAGGCCAATGTGCAGCATCAGGGCCACGCCGCAGACCAGCAGAGCGAAGGCGATGGGCATGCCGAGGGCCATCGCCCCCAGCAGCGAGGCGGTGAAAATGAGGATCGTCATTGCGGGCGCTCCTCAATGCTCTTCCGACTCGCGGACACCGATATACTCGTCCGCCGTCATGCGGCCGCTTAACGCGCGCAGCAGATCGTAGCCAAGGATGGGGAGCGCCGAGATGCCGAAGACAAGGCCGATGCCGTAGAACAGCGCGACCGGCAGACCGGACGCCGAAGACGGAACGTGCAGGTTAATCAGCGTCTGCGCCCAGCTTCCCTGAACCAGCAAGCCACAGCACAGAATCATCAGCAGATGACTGGCAATAAAGGCCACCCGTCGCCCAGCCAGCGGCAGCGCTTTAATGACCGTATCAAGGCCCAGGTGCGCCCGTTCCTTCAGCCCAATCAGCGCGCCGAGGAACACCATCCAGACGAAGAACCAGCGCGATAATTCCTCCGACACCGTAATGCCGGAGTTCAGCGCGTAGCGCATCACCACATTGCCGAACACCAGAATCACCATCCCCGCCATCAAGAGGCCGATGATGATCTTTAGAGCGGCGAAATACCGCTCCACCCAAATGCGCATCGCGTTTCCTCCGGTCCCTGCTGAGCAGGGTTATTGTTCTTGATTTTTGGCAGTCCCAAGGGGGCGGGACTTTTATGCGGACCTGTAGCCGCTGCATCCTACGCTCCAAAATTGGACCAGTTTGTCCATTTCGTCAATCGCAAAATTATCTAGATAGTTCATTTACGTGCGCAACGCCGATGCTATGGTCTCGCCATAAGGAGGAAGATAATGCCGACCGCTGCTGTTGCCCCGCGCCTGAAGCGCCCCCAGTCCTGGACGCAAGACCCGGAAGGTGTGAAGCGCGAGATTTTAGACGCCGCCCGGACGGAGTTCGTCGAAAAGGGCCTGAGCGGGGCGCGCGTCGATGAAATCGCCGCCAAAACCTCCACGGCCAAACGGATGATCTACTATTATTTCAAGGACAAGGAGGGCCTGTATCTGGCGGTGCTGGAGGAGGCCTATAGCCGTATCCGCGCCCTAGAGCGCACGCTCGATCTTGCCGCCCTTCCCCCGCGCGAAGCCCTGGCCACGCTGGCGGGCTTCACCTTCGATTATCATGCCGATAATAGCGATTTCGTGCGGCTGGTGATGATCGAGAATATCCACCATGCCCGGCACTTGAAGGTTCTCACCAAGATCGGCGAAATCAACCTCTCGGCGCTCGAAATGATCGGTGGGGTTTACATGCGCGGAGTGGCGGAGGGGGTGTTCCGGCCCGGCATCAATCTGCTCGATATTCACCTGACCATGAGCGCGCTTAGCTTTTACAATGTCTCGAACCGCGCCACCATCGAACAGGTTTTTGGCCACGATATGGGCGCGCCAGAAGCCCGCACGCGCCGACGGGCCAATGTTATTGAAGCGGTGGTGCGGTTCGTTCGGGCTGACTAGGGCTAATCCGGGTCGATTTCCGCCATCACCGCCGGGGCATAGCGCGGCCCCTGCACGGTTGTCGGCGCATAGAGCGCGTCCAGGGCCGCGACCTGCGCCGGGGTTAAAACAATCGCGGCGGCGCTAGTGTTTTCCGTCAGATGGGCGGGATTGGCCGTGCCGGGAATCGGCAGAATATGCGGGCCTTTCGCCAGCAGCCACGCGAGGGCGGCTTGCGCGGGGGAATAGCCCCAGTCGCGCGCCAACGCCGCAAATTGTTCGGCCTGGGCGAGATTGGCCGCGAGATGCGGTTCGGCAAAACGCGGCATGGTCAGGCGAATATCCCCCGGCGCGAACTGCGGCTGCGGCGCAATTCCACCCGCCAGAATGCCACGCCCGACGGGGGAAAAGGCGACGAAAGCCGTGCCTAATTCCGCGCACGTCGCCAACAACCGGGGTTCCGGGTCGCGCGTCCACAGCGAATATTCGCTTTGCACGGCGGCAATCGGATGCACGGCATGGGCGCGGCGCAGGGTGTCGGAGGAGACTTCCGAGAGGCCGATGGCACGGATTTTCCCGGCCCGCACCAAATCGGCCAACGCGCCAACGCTCTCTTCGATAGGCACCTGCTTATCCCAGCGGTGTAGGGTGTACAGGTCGATCACCTCGGTTTGCAGCCGCTTGAGCGAGGCCTCGCAGGTGGCTTTCAGGGTCTCCGGCCGCCCATCGATGACGCGCTTACCGTCAACGCCGGTCATGCCGCATTTGCTGGCGAGAATGATCTTATCGCGCACCGGCTTCAGGGCCGCGCCAACCACTTCCTCGTTCTTACCGAAGCCATAGAGCGCCGCCGTGTCGAAATGGCTCACCCCCTCGTCGAACGCCTGCCGCAGCAGCGCTTCCGCAGCCTCCCGCGCCGGCGGCACACCATAGGCGTGGCTGACGTTCATACAGCCGAGGCCGATGGCGGAGACGGTGAAGGGCCCAAGGGAACGCTGCTGCATCGCTTCTTCCTTATTTAAGCCAAGCGCGGATCATAATGCCATTTGCGCAGGGACCGGGCGATTATCAGCGTGGCTTGGGCGGGATTGATTTGATCGGGAGGCGCGGGAAGCGCCTCCCGAAACCTTCTTACGCCACGTCGAATTTCACGCCTTGGGCGAGCGGCAGCGTGCGGCCATAATTGATGGTATTGGTCGCGCGGCGCATATAGGCCTTCCACGAATCCGAACCCGATTCGCGCCCGCCGCCGGTTTCCTTTTCGCCGCCGAAGGCCCCGCCGATTTCCGCGCCGGACGGGCCGATGTTCACATTGGCAATGCCGCAGTCCGACCCGCGCGCCGACAAAAACGCTTCGGCTTCGCGCAGATCATTGGTGAAAATGGAGGAGGAGAGGCCCTGCGGCACGGCATTATGCAGCTCCAGCACCGTATCGAAGTCCGAATAGGGCATGACGTAGAGGATCGGCGCGAAGGTCTCGTCAATCACCGGGCCAGTCTGGCTGGCGATTTCCACCAGTGCCGGGCGGACGTAGAAGGCATCCGGCGCGCCGTCGATCACAACCCGCTCGCCGCCGCTCACCGTTGCCCCCAGGGCGCGCGCGGCGTCAAGGGCGCGTTGCATGGCCGAAAACGCCATTTCATCGATCAGCGGGCCGACGAGATTGCCATCGACCAGCGGGCTGCCGACCGTGACCGAGGCATAGGCCTTCTTCAGGCGCGGCACGAAGGTCGCGTAATGGCTTTCATGCACGAACAGGCGGCGCAGGGTGGTGCAGCGCTGCCCGGCGGTGCCCATGGCGGCAAAAGCGACACCGCGTAAGGTCAGGTCCAAATCGGCGCTGGGGGTGATGATCGCGGCGTTATTCCCGCCAAGTTCCAGCATCGCGCGGGCAAAGCGCGCGGCGAGCTTGGGGGCAACGGCGCGGCCCATGGCGGTGGAGCCGGTGGCCGAAACCAGCGGCACGCGCGGATGATCGACCAGCACCTCGCCAATATCGCGCGCGCCGAACAGAACGGCGGACAGGCCCTTGGGGGCAACGCCGCCTTCCTTTTCGAAGCGGGCGAGGGCACGGTCGAACAGCGCTTCGACAGCCAGGGCGGTCAGCGGGGTTTTCTCGGACGGCTTCCAGACGATGCTATTACCGCACACCAACGCCAGCGCCGCATTCCACGACCAAACCGCGACGGGGAAGTTGAAGGCGGAGATGATGCCGGTCACGCCCAGCGGATGCCAAGTTTCGGCCATCCGATGTTCGGGGCGTTCGGTGGCAATCGTCAAACCGTAAAGCTGGCGCGACAGGCCAACGGCGAAATCGCAAATATCGATCATTTCCTGAACTTCGCCGAGCCCTTCGGAGATGATCTTTCCGGCTTCAATGGACACGAGCTTACCGAGCGCTACCTTATGGGTGCGCAGTTCCTCGCCGAGCAGCCGAACCAAATCGCCGCGCTTGGGGGCCGGAACCAGCCGCCAGGCGAGGAAAGCCTGATGGGCCGCATCAATCGCCGCTTTCGCTTCCGGCGCGCCGATGGTGCGCACGTTCGCCACGATTTCGCCCGTCACGGGGCTGCGCGCCGGAAGGCTGCCGCCGGTATAGCGGGCCGGATCGACGCCGAGGTCGGTCAGCAGGGCTTTGACTTGCGGGGCGAGCGAAGCGATCACGGGCGTGTCGATGACGGACATTCGGGGCTCTTTCATGGAACGGGACAACCCTCGGCCGAGGGTAACGCTAACAAGCAGCCTAGACCCATTGAACCCATGATTTCAAACGGCGCTTCTTCACGAGTTCATTCTAATTGGGAATGATCCCTACCTGCGGCGGATCGCCGTTTCCCCTTACCGGGAAAAAGCTTTAGACTAACGTTTGGCGATAATCAGAAAGGTTATCCGGCTTTCATGTCCAAAAGCTCCTTTCTGCGCCTGATGCTGCGCACCGCCCGGCACCTGATTGATCCGATCCAACCGGCGGAGGACGCGCGCGACCCGGCAGCGGCGGGGGTGAAGCGCGTGGTTCCGGGGCGGGTTTCGGAGATCACGGGGTTCGGGTCTAATCCCGGTGAGTTGCGCATGTATGTCTATACGCCAGCTCCGCGCCCGCCGCTCAACGCGCCGTTGATCGTGCTCCTGCATGGCTGCGGTCAGGACGCGGCGGATTTTGCCGCGCAAGCGGGCTGGATCGGCCTTGCGGACCGCATTGGTGCTGCGATCCTGCTGCCCGAGCAGCAGAGTGGCAATAGTCGGGGCCGCTGCTTCAACTGGTTTCAGCCCGCCGACGTTCGGCGCGGGCGGGGCGAGGCGCTGTCTATCCTGCAAATGGTGAATGCGGCGGCAAAACGCTTCGGCTCGGACCGTAGTCGGGTTTTCATTGCGGGCCTATCGGCGGGCGGCGCGATGACGGCAGCGCTGCTCGCGGCCTATCCTTCGGTCTTTAGCGCCGGGGCGATTGTCGCCGGGATGCCGGTCGGGGTCGCGCAGAATCTGCCGATGGCGGTTTTACGGATGCGCCAGTCCGATCCTTATAAGGGGCGCGAGGCCTTGGCCGAGGCGGTCCGGCGCAGCGCGCCCGCCCATTCGAAGAACATCTGGCCGCGCGTCTCGATCTGGCAGGGCGGTGACGACCGGATCGTCGATCCCGGCAATGCACAGCAGCTCGCGGCCCAATGGGGCGCGGTGCACGGGCTGGCCGAGGGTTCAGCGGTCGAGACGCAAGGGCTTGCGCCGGGGGTTCATCATCGAACCTGGGGGGAGGTGTCCCGTCCGCAGGTGGAGCTTTGGACGCTCGCGGGCATGGGCCATGGTTTCCCCATCGACGGGACGGGGAAGGACGGCAGTCAGCCAGGCTTTGCGGTTCTGGAGGCCGGAATTTCGGCGACGGATCATATCGCCCGCTTTTGGGGGCTCAGCGGGTAAACCCAGGGTTCCGCGTAAAATTATGAATCCGTAAAATTCTGAGTCTGGGCGCATATAGATATTGCGGCGCACCAGGGGCTAGCGTTTGATATTCCCATGCTCAAAGCCGCCCTACATCATCTCACCGCATATCGTTACAACCGCCCGATCCGGCTGGGACCGCAGGTGATCCGGCTAAGACCGGCCCCGCATAGCCGCACGAAAGTGCCGAACTATGCGCTGAAGATTTCCCCGGCGGAGCATTTCATCAATTGGCAGCAAGACCCGCACGGCAATTGGCTGGCGCGAATCGTGTTCCCGGATCCGATCGATCATTTTTCCATCGAAGTCGATCTGCTGGCCGATCTGGCCATTATCAACCCCTTCGATTTCTTCGTCGAACCCTATGCCGAACAGGTTCCCTTCACCTATGATTCGGCGCTGACGGGTGATCTTGCCGCCTACCGGGAAGTTGAACAGCACGGCCCGCAATTCGACGCGCTGGTGGCGGAATTCGGGGCGTGGCGCGGGCGTAGTATCGATTTTCTGGTGGCGCTGAACTCCACGCTTCAGCAGCGCATCGGCTACGTCATCCGCATGGAGCCGGGCGTTCAAGCGCCCGAAGAAACGCTGACGCTGGGAACCGGTTCCTGCCGGGACAGCGCCTGGCTTCAGGTGCAGGTGCTGCGCAAGCTCGGGTATGCGGCGCGCTTCGTCTCCGGCTATCTCATTCAGATGAAGGCCGATGTCGATCCGTTGGAAGGCCCCAAGGGCACCCAGGAGGATTTCACCGATCTGCACGCCTGGACTGAAGTCTATCTGCCTGGCGCGGGCTGGATTGGGCTCGATTCCACCTCCGGCCTGTTTGCGGGCGAGGGGCATATTCCGCTGGCCGCAACGCCGCACTACCGATCGGCCGCGCCGATTTCGGGCATGGCCGAACCGGCAGAGGTGGATTTCCACTTTGAGATGAGTGTGTCGCGTATCGCCGAAGCGGTGCGGATCACCAAACCTTTCACCGAATCGCGTTGGGAAGCCCTGCTGGCCCTGGGTGATAAGGTCGATGGCGATTTGGTCGCCCAAGACGTGCGCCTCACCACGGGGGGCGAGCCCACGTTTGTCGCCGCCGACAACCCGGAAGCCGGGGAATGGAACGGCGACGCGGTGGGGCCGACCAAGGCGGGCTATGCGGATCGCTTGATCCGCAAGCTGCGCACGCGCTTTGCGCCGGGCGGGTTGCTCCACCACGGCCAAGGCAAATGGTATCCTGGGGAAAGCCTGCCGCGCTGGGGCTACTCGCTCTATTGGCGCACCGATGGCGTGCCGGTTTGGCGCGACGGTAGCCTGATTGCCGAGGAAAAGCAGGACGGCGATAAACCGGTGACGGCGGCGATGGCGTCCGAGTTTCTGCGTACCATCGCCAAGGGCCTGGGCGTCAAAGCCGATTACGTTCATCCGGTTTTCGAAGATCAGCCGGAATGGATCGCCAAGGAACGGCTCCTGCCGGAAAATGTAACGCCGACCGACCCGAAGATCGACGATCCCGAAGAGCGCGCCCGCATGGTGCGCGTGTTCGAGCGCGGCCTATCGAATCCCGTTGGCTATGTTCTGCCGATCCAGCGCTGGAATGCGGCGGCAGGGCGCGGCTGGATGAGCGAGCAATGGCGGGTGCGCCGCAAGGCGATTTTTGCCGTGCCGGGTGATTCCGCCCTGGGCTACCGGCTGCCGCTGGGCACGCTGCCCTTCGTTTCGGCGGGTGCCTATCCCTATATCCACCCGCAAGACCCGAGCGAGCCGCGCGACCCGCTGCCCGATTTCCGCGCCCAGCGCTCGGAGTTTGAGGCTCGCGCCCAGCGCTCGGAAGCGACCGGGACCGGCACCCATGATGCCGTTGGGCAAACGCCGGGGCAGGGGCGGGTCGAGCAGCGGATTATCGATGGGGTGGTGCGTACCGCGATCACGGCGGAGCCCTGCGGGCATTTCCTCTCGGTCTTCATTCCGCCGGTGCGCGCGCTCGAAGATTACCTCGATCTGATTGCCGAAGTGGAAGCGGTGGCCGAGGCGTTACGCATTCCCGTGCGCATCGAAGGCTATCCGCCGCCGCCCGATCCGCGCCTGCGCGTGCTGAAAGTCACGCCCGACCCCGGCGTCATCGAAGTGAATGTTCAGCCCGCCGCAAGCTGGACCGAATCGGTCGAGATCACCGAGAATCTCTATAAAATGGCGCGCGAATGCCATTTGACTGCCGATAAATTCATGGTCGATGGGCGCTCGATTGGCACCGGCGGTGGCAATCATCTGGTCTTGGGCGGCCCGTCCTTGAATGATTCGCCCTTTATTCGCCGCCCGGATTTGCTGAAGAGCTTCGTGCTTTATTGGCAGCGGCACCCGTCGCTGAGCTATCTGTTCTCCGGCCTGTTCATCGGGCCGACCAGTCAGGCGCCGCGTATCGATGAGGCGCGGCACGAAGCCCTGTACGAGCTGGAAATCGCCCTCGCCCAGGTGCCCGCGCCGGGGCAGGGGATGATGCCGCCCGCGTGGCTGGTGGACCGATTGTTCCGCAATCTGCTGGTCGATGTGACCGGCAATACCCACCGCACGGAAATCTGCATCGATAAGCTCTTCTCGCCCGATGGCCCCACGGGCCGCCTGGGGCTCGTCGAGTTTCGCGGGTTCGAAATGCCGCCCGATGCGCAGATGAGCCTTGCCCAGCAACTGCTATTGCGGGCGCTGACGGCGTGGTTCTGGCGCGAGGCGCAGCAGGGGAGTTTCGTGCGCTGGGGAACGCGGCTGCACGATCAATTCTTCTTGCCGCATTTCGTTTGGCAGGATTTTCTGGAGGTTCTCGCCGACCTGCACCGGGTTGGCTATGACTTCGATCCCGCCTGGTTCGAAGCGCAGCGGCAGTTCCGCTTCCCCACCCACGGCAGTGTGGATGCGGGCGGCGTGACGCTGGAAATCACCCATGCGCTCGAACCGTGGCATGTGTTGGGCGAAACCGGGGCCATCGGCGGCACGGTGCGCTATGTGGATAGTTCCACCGAACGCTTGCAGGTGAAGGCAAACGGCCTCGTTCCGGGGCGGCATGTGATCGCTTGCAACGGTCGCCGCGTGCCTATGACGGCCACGGGCGTGCGCGGCGAAGCGGTTGGCGGGGTGCGCTATAAGGCTTGGGCTCCGGCGGCTTGCCTGCATCCCGTCCTGCCGGTCAATGCGCCGCTCACCTTCGATGTGCTCGACCTGTGGAACAATCGGTCGCTGGGGGGCTGCATTTATCATGTGGCGCATCCGGGGGGGCGTGCCTATGATGATATTCCCATTAATTCTTATGAGGCCGAATCCCGCCGTAAGGCGCGGTTTCAGGATCATGGGCATACGCCGGGATATGTTTCGGTGCCGCCTGAAGAAATCACCGGAGAGTTCCCGATGACCCTCGATTTGCGTGTTCCCCGGTTTAGGTCGTGACCGGCCAGCGTGACCCCCGCCGCAATGCCCAAAGCCAGATGATGCTCGATTCCTGGCTCAAAGCCTATGCGCGCAAAGCCTCGCCGGGCGATATGTATGCGAGTGCAACGACGGGGATGGCGGGCCATTGGCTCGCCATGCTCGGGCGCTTGTCCGATATCGGGCGTGGCGATTTTGCGGCGCTGACGGAAAAAGTCGCACGGCAAGTCACCGACCTCGGCGTCGCCTTCCGTCTCACCGGCGAGCAGGATGAGCGGGCGTGGCCGCTCAGCCCGATTCCCTTGCTGATCGGGGCGGACGAGTGGAGCACCATCGAGCGCGGCCTTGCCCAGCGGGCGGATTTGCTGGAACAGGTGATCGGGGATCTCTACGGGGCGCAGACGCTCGTCACCGAAGGGAAGCTGCCCGCGACCGTGGTGACGGGTAGCCCGAATTTCTGGCGCAATATGGTCGGCATAACGCCGCCGGGTGGTCATTATTTGCATTTCTATGCCGCCGATTTGGGGCGTGGGCCGAACGGCGACTGGCGCGTCCTGTCGGACCGGGTGCGCACGCCCATCGGCGTTGGCTATGCGTTGGAAAACCGCCTCGCCCTCTCCCGCGCCACGGGGGATTTGCTGGGGTGGATGAACACCCGCCGTCTCGCGCCGTTCTTTTCCGATCTGCGCCGGGGGCTGTCGGCCAATTGCAACCGCAGCGAGCCGCGCATTGGGTTGCTGACGCCGGGGCGCTATAATCAAAGCTATGCCGAACAGGCGCATCTTGCCCGCTATCTCGGGTTTCTGCTGGTCGAAGGCGACGATCTGGTCGTCTCCGAAGGTCAGTTGTTCGTGCGCACGATTGAAGGGCTGAAGCGGATCGATGCGCTGTGGCGCTGGATGGATACGCGCTTTCTCGATCCGCTCGCGTTTGATGGCCGGTCAACCATCGGCGTTGCCGATCTCTACGAGGCCTGCGCGCGCGGGCAGCTGGTTCTGAGCAACTGGCCGGGGGCGGGGGTGATTGAATCCCGCGCCTTTGCCGCCTTCCTCCCGGCGCTGTCGCAGGCGCTGCTGGGGGATGATCTGATCCTGCCGAATATCGCGACCTGGTGGTGCGGCCAACCGTCGGAACGCCATATCGTCGAAGGGGATTTGGAGACGATGGTGATCGGCTCGGCCTTCGAGCAGGAGCTACCGTTCTTGGGCGGGGCGCGCTCCTGCCCCGGCTCGTCGCTGAGCCCGGCGCAGCGGGCGAACTTTTTGGCAGCAATGGCCGTGCGCCCGATGGATTTCGTCGGCCAGGAGGTGGTGAAGCTCTCCACCACACCGGGATTGTCCGGCGGCGACCTTACCCCGCATCCTTTCGCCCTGCGCGTCTTCGTTGCCCGCGATGCCCAAGGCGCTTGGAAGGTAATGCCGGGGGCTTTCGCGCGCCTTGCCGCCCACGGCGATATTCGTGCGGCGCTGATGGGCGACGGCGATATGTCGGCGGATGTCTGCATTATCGACACGGCCCCGGTGGTGCCGGAAACCCTGCTGGGTTCCCTCGTTAATCCGCCGATCCGCCGCTTGGCAGGCATGCTGCCGAGCAAGGCCGCCGATAATCTTTTCTGGCTGGGGCGCTACTTGGAACGGGCGGAAACCACGGCGCGCGTGGTCCGCTCCATCCTCGGCGGCTCCATCGAGGTTGATAGCGGCCCGGCGCTGACCTCGCAAACCATCCTGCGCCTCATTGATCTGTTGATCGCCTGGGGCGCGGTGCCGCGCGAACAGCGCGACTGGCCGCTGTCTACCCTCTGCGCAACGGCGCTCGGCGACCGCGAGCAAACGGGTAGCGTGCGCTCGTTGATGGATAGTGCGGGCGGAATCGGCAAAGGCCTGCGCGAGCGGTTGGCGGTCGATTTCTGGCGTCTTATCCGCCGCCCGTTCCCCGTGGTGGAAACCCCGATTACGGAAACCTTGCTGGAAGCGGCGTCGGTGGTGATCGACCGGATTTCGGCGCTTACCGGCCTTGCCTCCGAGAATATGGGCCGAACCGACGGCTGGCGTTTTCACGATATGGGGCGGCGGCTTGAGCGGGCGATCAATACCTGCCGCGTTACCCGCCATTTCGCCTATGACGAAGCCTCCAGCGACGATCTGACCATCTTGCTGGAACTCTGCGACTGCCAGATCACCTACCGCACGCGCTATATGGCGGGGCCATCGCTGCTGCCGGTGCGCGATATGGTGGTGCTGGAGGCGCAAAACCCGCGCTCGCTGACCTATCAGATCACTCGGATCGACGAGCATATGCGGGCGCTGCCCTCGCTTCGCGTCGATGGCCTGCCGGAAGCCCAGGTGCAGCAGGCGGGAACGCTGGTGGCCACCCTCGCGCCGATGACGGGCGACACGCTGCCGATCCGCATGGTTTCGACGATGGAAACCCGGTTGCTCGCCCTGTCGGACGCCATCGGTCAGCGTTACTTTCTGCAAAGCCGCAAAGCCGATAAACCCCTGGGGACGAATCTTCTGGCATGATCTATCAGATTCGCCATACGACGCGCGTGCGCTACGACGCTTTCGTGCGGCTCGCCCGGTTTAATCTGCGGCTGCGCCCGGCGGACTGGCCGAACCAGACGATTGAAGACTATCAGTTGATCGTCAAACCTGCGCCCGCCTCGATCCAGGAGCGGCGGGGGGCCTATCCGGTCAATATCGCCCGCCTCGTCATCGAAAGCCCGCTGCGGGAACTTGAGGTGGAAAGCCGGTTTCGGGCGACGGTTAGCGCCGAAGCCG
>NZ_JBILQX010000199.1:0-6072 GCF_044372965.1 Elstera sp.
CATGGCGACGGCTTGCGCCACCCGTGGGAGGTCGTAACGGCGGGGCCGAAAGCGGCCACCCTCGTGTACCAGCATAATGGGGCCGAGGGCTGGCCCTTCACCTACCGCGCCGTTCAGCATTTCGAGTTAACCGATACCGGGCTTACCATCCGCATGGTGCTGACCAATGAGGATATTCGCCCCTTCCCGGCGGGGATGGGTTTGCACCCGTTCTTCCCTAAAACGGGCGCGACGCTCACCACCTATGCCCCCACTTTTTGGAAGGGCGACGAAACCAAACTGCCGCTGCTGGAAATGCCGGTGCCGCCCGTATGGGATTTCGCCGGAGGCCGGGTGATGGCGGAAGTCGAGGTAGATAATTGCTTTGCCGGGTGGAGCCGGCGCGCTATCGTTCGCTGGCGCGATAAGGGCCTGAGCCTGACCATGACCGCCGATCCGGTGTTCGGCACCATCGTCGTCTTCTCGCCGCAGGGGCAGGATTTCTTCTGCGTCGAGCCGGTGACCCATCTTAACAATGGCATCAATTTGCGCGCGGCGGGCGTCGCCCAAACCGGCGTCGTCGATTTGTTGCCGGGCCAGAGTCTTAGCGGTGCCGTGCATTTTGAGATTGAGGAAGATTAGGGCTGCGGCCTCAGAGTCTCTTCCCGCTCAAGCTGCCCTCGTGTATGGAAAAGCCCATCTTGGCGGGAGCCCCCGCAGGCGTAAAACGAAGAGAGTGATCCGATGACGCAGGTAATTACGGTTATTGGGGGTTCGGGCTTTGTTGGGCGGCATTTGGTGCAGCGCCTCGCAAAAACCGGCGCGCAGATCCGCCTCGGGGTGCGGAATGTCGAGGCCGCCAAACGCCTAAAGCCGCTCGGAAACGTCGGCCAGATTGTGCCGATGGGCGTCGATATCGGGCGCGGCATTGGGCTTCAAGCAGCCGTCACCGGGGCTGATGTGGTGATTAATCTCGTCGGCATTCTCGCGCCAGGCGGCGGCAATGCCTCCTTTGATGCCATTCAGGCCGACGGCGCGCAGCGGGTGGCCGAAGCCGCCAAGGCCGCAGGCGTCGCCCGGTTTATTCAAATGTCGGCATTGGGGGCCGATGCGGAGTCGAAATCCCGCTATGCCCAGACCAAGGCGGCGGGCGAAGCTTTGGTTTTGGCCGTTTATCCGACTGCCGCAATCTTCCGCCCGTCGATCATTTTCGGGCCGGAAGATGGGTTCTTCAACCGGTTCGCCACGATGGCGCGGATGGCTCCGGCCTTGCCGCTGATTGGCGGCGGGAGCACGAAATTCCAGCCGGTTTATGTGGGCGATGTGGCCGAAGCGATTGTCTCGGCAGTCAATGACCCCGCAATCTCTGGCATTTACGAATTGGGCGGGCCGAGCACTTATAGCTTTAAGGACCTGCTGGCCTTCACCCTTGAAGCTGCGCATCTGAAGGCGGTTCTTGTGCCGCTGCCCTTCTGTGTTGCCTCCCTGATGGGGTCGGTGATGCAGTTCATCCCCGGTGCGCCGATCACGGCGGATCAGGTCGAACTGCTGAAAACCGACAATGTGGTGAGCGGTCGCTATCCCGGTTTGGCGGACCTGGGGCTGACGGGGGCCACCATTGAGGCCATTGTTCCGGCCTATCTCACCCGGTTTCACCCCGGTGGGCGGTTTGGGAATCTGAAGGGCGTTTAGGCGCAAGACTGAGGGCTCCTCCGGCAAGCGCCCCGGCGGTAATTGCGCCTGCCAGGGCCGGAAGCCCACCGAGATCGAAGAGCAGCCCACCTAACGCCGGGCCGATCATCGTTCCGGCGGTATAGCTTGTCACGGTCTTGCCCATGGCGCGCACCAGGGCGGGGCCACTCAGGCGGTGGCCGAGGTCGATGACCAGCGCGGTATAGACGGCACCGCCCGCGCCGCCGAACCCGAACCCCGCGATCCAGAGGGCAAGGCCGGGCGACTCGGCAGTGCCGAGCAACAACAACCCCAGGGCCGCAAGCACGAACCAGCACCCCAGAATCAAGCGGCTCGATCCGAAGCGGTCGGCCAAGGCCCCGGCGGGCAGTTGCAGCGCCGCGCTGCCAACCCCGATGACCGTGCCCAGCAGGGCTGCCGCTTCCACGCTCGCCCCTAACCGCACCGAGACGGTGGGCAAAAGCCCGGATGTGCCGCTTTCCATAAGGCCGCTTAACGCTGCAATGACGAATATTGCTGATGTCGCGCGCAGCGGAACCGCGCCGTCGCTGGGCAAGGCCGGGGCCACGGGGGCGGGAAGCTTGAGCAGGGGGAGCGCGCTGAGGGCGGCCAAAGCCGTAAGCCCGATGCCGAAGGGCAGGGGCGGCAACTCCAAGCGCAGAACGCCCGCCAGCAGCAGCGGGCCGCAGACCATCCCGAGCCCAACGGAGGTTTCGAACAACCCCACATACAGGCCGCGCCGGTCGGCGGGAACGCTGGCGACAAGCCAGGATTCGCCCGTCACCCAAATGATCCCTCCGGCAAGGCCGAGACTAAGGGCGCCGAGGAGGAAGATTGGGTAGCTCGGGACGAGATAAATCACTACCAACGGGATGGGAGCCAGCAAACTCGCCCCGCAAAAGGCCCCGGCGAGACCGAACCGACCGGCGATCCGGTGCGCCAGCAAGCTGGTGGTGAACAGCCCCAACCAAAGCGCCGAAATGCCGCTGCCCACCGCGAAAGCCGAATAACCCGCTTCGGTCAGGGACAAAGTAACGGCAGTCAGCGTTAGAAATTCGCCGGTTACAAACAGAAAATAGATAAGCGGGATGATGATGGCGACTTTGGCGAGGGGCGCTCTCACGATTCCGCCCCCGCCGTTTGATCTGCCAGCACGTGCAAGCGCGCAATCAGCCGGGCGCGCACCGCCTCGGGCAAGGCGGTGAGCCCCAAAATCTCCAAGAAGAACAAACCATCGGCGGCGAGCGACACGATCAGCGCAAGCTCCGGGTCGGGTAAGGTTTTGAGATTTTGCTGATAGCGGGCGAAAAAATCGCGCCACGGTTCGGCCAAATCGGGGGCAGACATTGTGCTGCTCAGCAGCCCTGCGCACAGGCGGCCCTCCTCCGGGGTCGTATCGGCGGTTGAGGCGATATAGGCGTGTAGATCGGCCCCAACGCCGCTGAAACCGGCGCGTTTTTCCGCAAGGCAGGTTTCCCAGGCGGCCAGATCGTGGGTGACGAGCGCCTGCAGCAGCGCTTCCCGCGTGGGGAGATGATAGGTGATGCCGCCGCGCGTCACGCCGCTCCGCGCCACCAGCGCATCATAGGTAAGGGCGGTAACACCCGCTTCCGCGACGATGGCTTCGGCGGCGCGCAGAATAATATCGCGGGCGTGGGCGGGGCGGCTCATGGGGACCTCATCGGAGTTTCTATACAGAATATACTGTATAGAAACTCGGTCAAGCTTGTCGCTTGCCGGTCCCTCTGATTTAGTAACCCGGTGTTGTCCCTTCGCGCTTAGGAACCCCCTTATGGCCCTGCATTTCACCCCCGAAGAACTCACGGCACGGCGGGAAAAAGCCTGCGCGGCGATGGCGGCCCAGGGGCTCGATGGGCTGCTGCTGTTCCGCCAGGAAAGCATGTATTACCTGACGGGATACGATACCTTCGGCTACGTCTATTTCCAGTGCCTCTATCTCGGCGCGGATGGGCGCTTGATGCTGCTGACCCGCGCGCCCGATTTGCGGCAGGCGCAGCATACGTCGATGATCGACGATATCCGCATTTGGGCCGACCGCGACGGCGCGGATCCCGTGAACGAGCTGAAGGATATTCTCACGGGCTTCGGCCTTGCCGGGAAAAAGCTGGGGGCGGAGTTCAACGCCTACGGGTTGCCCTATGCCCTGGGGAAGCGGCTGGTGACGGCGCTGGAGAGCAGCTTCACGCTGAGTGACGCCTCCGATCTGGTCACACGCCTGCGCCTTATCAAAAGCCCGGCCGAGCTGACCTATGTTCGCCGTGCGGCGACCCTAGCCGATCTCGCGCTCGATGCCGCCCAAGATATCATCGCGCCAGGGGCCTTTGAGGGCGATATTCTGGCGGCGATGCATGGGGCGATCTATGCGGGCGGCGGCGACGATCCGGCCAATGAGTTCATCATCGGCTCGGGGCGCGACGCGCTGCTGTGCCGCTATTTTTCGGGCCGGAAATATTTGGCTGCGGAAGATCAGATTACGCTCGAATTCGCCGGGGCCTATCGCCACTATCATAGCTGCCTAATGCAAACGATCCCCATCGGCACGATTACCGACCGGCACCGCACCTTGCACGGGGTTGCGATGGACGCGCTCGCCGCTTGCCGGGAGGCGCTAAAGCCGGGCGAACCCGTGGGCGGGGTGTTCGATGCCTATGCCCGCGTCTGCGATAGGGCAGGGGAAACCCCGCACCGGCTGAATGCCTGCGGCTATAGCCTCGGCACCACCTTTGCGCCGAATTGGATGGATTGGCCGATGTTCTACACAGGCAATCCGGTCGTCATCCAACCGGGGATGGTCTTCTTCCTGCATATGATTCTGATGGATAGCGACGCGGGAATCGCTATGTGCCCGGGCTTGACGGTGGAAGTCACCGAAACCGGCAATCAGCCGCTGACGCGGCATAAGCTGGAATTGATCGGGCGCTAAATGAACTTAGGGCCGGTAGCGTTGCGCACCGGCCCAAAACCTCCGGGTTAACCGATCTTGACGGCGTTGCGCTTACCTTCAAGCGCGCTCAACTCTTTTTGGCGCTTTTCATCGAGTTTGGTGAGGTCGGACGCGCACTGATCGGTTTGATTCGCCGGGCAGGTGTCGCGCGTCTTTTTGGCGAGACCATCGTACTTCTGAGTGATTTCGCCCTTCAACCTGTCGAAATAGCTGTCGCGCTCGCCCGGGGTTGGGAATTTTTCCGGCGGCAGCAGCAGTTTAACCGGGTTCGGATAGCGGTTATTGGCCCCACTCGCCGCATCGACGATCAGGCCGATGCCACCCCCCAGCAGAATATTGCCGAAGGTCGAACCGGTAAACTCGCTCTCCACTTGCTCCGTCACCGTCAGTTGCCCGGCCTTATCACAGGTGACAGTCAGGGCGTTCTTCGATTTGGAGAGCTTCAGGCTCCCCGGCGCAGCGTCCACGGTGCCGATGCGGGCACCGTCCCGGTCCACAAGGCAGCGCGCACCGGGGGGCGTGGTTTCGAAGGAAACAAGATCGTCGGTGCCTTCGACGACGGTGGCGCAGGCGGCCAATTGAGTCGCCACAAAGGCAACGGCGAGCAAACGAAACAAGCGCATAAAAACTCCGCTCTCACAGGATCGTGATGAAGACATGGGCCTCCCCCATAATTGGCATTTTAATAATAATTTAATCTATTATGGTCAATAGAGGTTCGCGCAAAAGTTGATGCTTCTGATAAATTTAATGCCATTGTATGTGTTGAGTTCAGGAAATGGCGGAAAGCTGCGTTTGATCTCCCGAATTTGGTCTGTTTGGTATCGATTGCGGAGCGAAAGGATCGAAAGATACCCGATACAGCGATTAGTCAGTATATGAGACCTAAATTCAGAAGGTTTTGCGATATGAAATGAGACTAACTCGCAATCATAGCAGAAATTAGTCCGGTATCGGTCCTATCTGGTCGTTTTTCCTGGAAAACCGCCTTTTCGCTCGGTAACTCTGTGCTTCCCCACGCGGGTAAGAGTGACTGGGAAGGGAAGGATCGGCGCAATGGCGTCCAAGGCGAACCAACAAAAGGCAACTCCGGCGCAGCAGCAGGCGCAAGCCGCCGCAAAGGCCGTGATGCAGCGCTTCACCAAGCTTGCCAAGGCGATGCCCGATAAGCGCGAAGCCGAGGGGCGCAAAGAGGATTTCGATGAAATCTATGGCCGCTATAGCGCCACAGAAGCCGTCGAGCAATCCTCGCGCTGCTCGCAATGCGGGGTGCCCTTCTGTCAGGTCCATTGCCCGCTGCACAATAATATTCCCGATTGGCTGAAGCTGACCGCCGAAGGTCGCCTTCAAGAAGCCTATGAGATCAGCCAGGCCACCAATACCTTCCCGGAAGTCTGCGGTCGCATTTGCCCGCAAGACCGGCTGTGCGAGGGCAA
>NZ_JBILQX010000200.1:0-6070 GCF_044372965.1 Elstera sp.
GTGCCGACAGAACCGTTTCCGGCCCGTCTGGCGTGAGCGGGTTTCTAAAACATGCGCCCGGTCCCCGCAAGCAAAAAGTGACAGTTTTTTAGCAGCGCTGAACGCATGCCCATAATGCCGCTGTTAACGCCCCTGCGGTGGGGGGGCGCGGTCCGGAGATAATTTGAGGATTTAGCAATGATTCTGTCATATTATGGCGGCATCCTAAAGAATGTTTTCGGTTTTTGCGCTCCCTCTTCCTTGGAGATACACCATGAAGCAGGTGTTTTTCGCACTCCTTTTGATGGGCGTCGTTGCCGCGCCAGCGGGGGCCCAGCAAGCGGTAAAGCTGACGACGCTGGATTGGTGCCCTTATACCTGCGTGACCGCGCCCGATAGCGGCTTTAGCAGCGTCGTTGTGCGCGAAGCCTTCAAGGCCATGGGCTATCAGGCGGAAATTGAGTTTCTGCCCTGGCAGCGCGCGGTGGCGACGGCTAAGGGTTCAAACGAGGTTGCGGGCTATTTCCCCGAATATCCGGCGGAGCTTGACGGGTTTGACCTGTCGCCCAGCATTGGCACCGGCCCGCTCGGCCTTATTATGCGCAAAGGCGCGCCCGTTCCGCAGCCCACGGCGGATGCCATCCGCACGCTGAAGCTGGGTGTGGTTTCGGGCTATGTGAATGCGGCCCCGGTCGCGGCGGCAATTGCCGCCGGATTGAAGCCGGAGGGCGTCGCCGACGATAACACCAATATTCGCAAACTCGCCGCAGGTCGGATTGATGCGGCGGAAATCGATCAGTTTGTCTTTGGGCATTTGCTGAAAACGGATGCGCGCCTCGCCGATGTGAAGACCGACGTAGTCTTTGCCCTGCCGCTAGAGGAGAAAACCCTGCACGTTGCCTTCAATAAAACCGCCTATGGTAAAAAGCTTGCGGCGGTCTTTGCCGAAGGATTGGCGAAGGTGGATATCAAGGGCTTGCAGCAGAAGTATTTTGCGATGGCCCAATAGCTTAAGTCGTAAAAGAAAAGGCCCGGTTGGAAAAACCGGGCCTTTTTTAGCATGATCTCCGAGGGCCGGTTAGCGCTCGTCGTCCTCGCCGATGTTTTCGATCACTTCGGCCATATCGTCTTCATCCTCGCCGAGGTCGGACGTATCTTCCATCAGATCATCGTCTTCATCGGCAACGGCGTCTTCTTCCACTAAATCGGCCTCGACATCGGGCAGATCAGCCACATCGGCCAGATCGGCTTCGTCCACCACGGCGGCAACCACGGCGGCTTTGACGGGCTTATCGTCGGGCAGCGGCGCGCGCGACCGGCGCGATTTCAGAATCGCTTCGGGATCGTAGGTGGTGCCGCACTTCGGGCACACGATGGGATCACGGCACATATCGTAAAAAGGTGCGCCGCAAGAATGGCAAATGCGCTTTGCGCCCCATTCGGGTTTCGCCATGTCAGCTTCTTCCTTAAGGCTTAGGGATCAAACGGTCTCGGGCGTGCATGCCAGGGGTATCGCCGCTTGTCAATCATCTGAACGTAAATAGCAGGCGTGACAAGCCGATGCCCCTGGTATTTTCGCACGGCGGATGCTTGAGGGCGGGCGGTTTTTCGGGTACGCCCTGCGGCAGGTTTTCGCTCCAATGGGATTTTGCCACATGCATGCGCCGCGTCCGCTTCTTTCCCGCCGTGCCGGGCCGCTTTCTGGAACGGTTCGGGTTCCGGGGGATAAGTCGATCTCCCACCGTGCCCTGATGTTCGGCGGGTTGGCGATTGGTGAAACGCGGATTTCCGGCCTGCTGGAAGGCGAAGATGTGTTGGCGACCGCCGCCGCGATGCGGGCGATGGGGGCCAAAGTGACGCGGGATGGCGAGGGCGCGTGGCGCGTTACCGGCGTCGGCGTCGGCGGCTTGTCCGAGCCCGATGCGCCGCTTGATCTTGGCAATGCGGGCACAGCGACGCGGCTGCTGATGGGCGTGATCGCGGCCCACCCGTTCACGGCGTTTATGACCGGCGACGCTTCTTTACGCTCGCGCCCGATGGCGCGCGTCACGGTGCCGCTGGAATTGATGGGCGCGCGCTTCGTATCCCGCTCCAAAGGCCGCTTGCCGCTGGCGATAATCGGCACCGAAACCCCCATGCCGATCAGCTACACGCTGCCCGTGGCTTCCGCCCAGGTGAAATCGGCGGTGCTGCTGGCGGGGCTCAATACGCCGGGCGAAACCAGCGTGATCGAGCCGGAGCCGACGCGCGACCATACCGAAAATATGCTGCGCCATTTCGGCGCGGAAGTGCGGATCGAAGAGGTGCCGGAGGGCCGCAAAGCCACGCTCGTCGGGCAGCCGATTTTGAAGGCCGCCGATGTGGTGGTTCCGGGTGATCCTTCCTCGGCGGCGTTTCCGGTCGTCGCGGCCTGTTTGGTGCCGGGGTCGGATATTATTGTTTCGGGCGTTGGGCTCAATCCGTTGCGCGCGGGAGTGTTTACCTCGCTGAAGGAAATGGGGGCCTCGATTGAAGAGGTGAACCCGCGCACCGAGGGCGGCGAGCCGGTGGCCGATTTGCGCGTGCGCTATGCCCCGCTGCACGGCGTCGAGGTGCCGCCGGAGCGCGCCCCCAGCATGATCGATGAATATTTGGTGCTGGCGGTGGCCGCCGCTTGCGCTTCGGGCCGCACTATTCTGCGCGGGCTGTCGGAGTTGCGCGTGAAGGAAAGCGACCGTTTGGCCGCGATTGCGGACGGGCTCACCGCCTGCGGGGCCAAAGTGACGGTCGAGGGCGACGATTGCATCATCGACGGCACCGGCACCCCGCCCAAGGGGGGCGTGACCATCGCCGCGAAGCTCGATCACCGTATCGCCATGTCCTACCTCATTCTGGGCGCGGTCACGGCGGAGCCGATCACGATTGACGATGCCGCGCCGGTCGATACCTCCTTCCCCGGTTTTGCGGATCTGATGAATGGCCTCGGCCTGAAGATCGAAGGGGTGGCCTAGCATGCCGGTGATTGCGGTCGATGGTCCGGCGGCCTCGGGCAAGGGCACGATTGCCAAGCGACTCGCGGCGCATTTCGGCTTCGTGCATCTCGATACCGGCCTGCTCTATCGGGCCGTCGGTTGGGCCGTGCGCGACCGGCTGGATGATCCGCGCGCAGCAATTGCCGCCGCCGAAGCCTTTGACGTGGGCATGACCTGCGGCGACGAGTTGCGCAGCGAGGAGGCCGGGCGGGCCGCCTCCAAGATTTCCGCCATTCCGGAAGTGCGCGCGGCTTTGCTCGCCTTTCAGCGCAGCTTTGCGGGCCAAGCGCCGGGGGCGGTTTTGGACGGGCGCGATATTGGCACCGTCATTTGCCCCGCAGCGCCGGTCAAACTATTTGTCACGGCCTCCGTTGAAGTTCGGGCCGGGCGGCGGCACAAAGAGTTGCAGGCGCGCGGGAATCCTTCTATATACGCCGAGATCCTCGCGGACCTGATTGAACGGGACCGCCGCGATAGTGAACGCACCGCAGCCCCCCTCAAGGCGGCCGACGATGCGTTCCACCTGGAAACATCCATGATGGATGCCGATCAGGCCTTCGCGGCAGCCCTTGCCTTTGCAGCGCCCAGGATAGCGTAACCGCCCTCCTGCCCTGACCTCTTCTCCAAGGGGGCAGAGCTTGGGGGTTTTCGTCACTCTCCAACCCCGCGTTACCGCCTTCGTCCAGCGGTGGCGCTGTTCGGCTCCGATAGCCGGACCAGGGACAGCCGGACCGGAGCATGTATGACCACGAGTGAAAGCTTTGCCGCGCTTCTGGAAGAATCGCTGGGCACGGGGGATAACCTAGAAGGCACCGTCGTTAAGGGCACGATTATTGCCATCGAAAACGACTTTGCCCTGATCGATGTCGGTCTGAAGTCCGAAGGCCGCGTGCCGCTGCGCGAATTCGCAGCGCCGGGCCTGCCGGTCGAACTGAAGCCCGGCGACACGGTTGAAGTGTACTTGGAGCGCATGGAAGACAAGAATGGCGAAGCCAGCTTGTCGCGCGAAAAGGCTCGCCGTGAAGAAGCGTGGAATGTGCTGGAACGCGCCTTCACAGAACAGCAGCGCGTTACCGGGATTATCTTTGGTCGCGTCAAGGGTGGTTTCACGGTCGACCTGTCGGGCGCCGTGGCCTTCTTGCCGGGCAGCCAGGTGGATATCCGCCCGGTGCGCGATATCACCCCGCTGATGGGTTCCCCGCAGCCGTTCCAAATTCTCAAGATGGACCGTCGTCGCGGCAATATCGTCGTGTCGCGCCGGGCCGTTCTGGAAGAATCGCGCGCCGAAGCCCGCTCGGAACTGGTGGCGTCCCTCAAAGAAGGCCAAATTCTGCAAGGCGTGGTCAAGAACATCACCGATTACGGTGCGTTCGTGGACCTGGGCGGCGTCGATGGTCTGCTGCACGTCACCGATATCGCGTGGCGCCGCATCAATCATCCGTCCGAAGCCCTCACCATCGGCCAGTCGGTCAATGTGCAGGTTATCCGCTTCAACTCGGAAACCCAGCGCATTAGCCTTGGCATGAAGCAGCTTGAAGCCGATCCGTGGGAAGGCGTTGCCGCCAAGTACCCGATGGGTGCCAAGTTCAATGGCCGCGTGACGAACATCACCGATTACGGCGCATTCGTGGAACTGGAACCCGGCATCGAAGGCCTGGTCCACGTCTCCGAAATGAGCTGGACGAAGAAGAACGTTCATCCGGGCAAGATTGTTTCGACCAGCCAAGAAGTCGAAGTGATGGTGCTGGATGTCGATCCGGTGAAGCGTCGCATCAGCCTTGGCCTGAAGCAGTGCATGGACAATCCTTGGGATACGTTCGTGACCAAGTTCCCGGCCAATACCGAGCTGGAAGGCGAAGTCAAGAACATCACCGAATTCGGTCTGTTCGTGGGTCTGCCCGGCGACATCGACGGCATGGTTCACCTGTCGGATATCGATTGGGAACGTCCGGGCGAAGAAGCCATCCAAGACTTCAAGAAGGGCGACCAAGTGCGCGTCCGCGTTCTTGATGTTGATGTGGAAAAAGAGCGTATCAGCCTGGGCATTAAGCAGCTCACCGCCGATCCGTTCGAAGCCTCCATCGGCACCGTCCGTAAGGGCGAAGTCGTCACCTGCACCATTACCCAGGTTCAGGAAAACGGCATCGAAGTCGAAATCACCGAAGGCGTCCACGGCTTCATCCGCAAGGTTGAACTGGCCCGCGACCGCGCCGATCAACGCACCGAACGCTTTGCGGTTGGTGATAAGATCGACGCCAAGGTAACTCAGATCGATAAGGGCTCGCGCCGCGTCAGCCTGTCGGTTAAGGCCCGCGAAATGGAAGAAGAGAAGGCCGCCATGGCGGAATTCGGTTCGTCCGATTCGGGTGCCTCGCTGGGCGATATTCTGGGGGCGGCCATGCGCCAAGCCCGCCAGAAGGAAGACGTGACGAAGTAAGCCTTCCGGCCCTTCATCGCTGTTAAAAAGACCGCCGCCGAGGGAAACTTCGGCGGCGGTTTTTTTATTACGTAGGAAGCTTAGACTTATTGCCCGGTCACGAAGCGGCGCACCGTTTCCAAATACTCATCACCCCACAGAATGGCGGTTTCCGTATAAGCGTGCAGAACGATATCCGGTTGAAAGAGGTCGAAGATGACGTGGCGCATTTCGGTCCGTTCCGCTGGGGTCAGGCGGCGGTCGAGAGCGTTCATGGAAAAATGCCAAACCTCGGCAAAATAGGGCGTAAACCCTGGGGCGATATTGATGCCGAAGGAATCGGAGAGAATCACGAGGCGCGGGCGACGTTCCGCCTCGGGGAGAAGATAGTTCCGGCGGAAGCGGGAGGCTTGTTCGAGCTTCCCGGCGGCCTCGGGGAATTCGGGGAAGCATTCGGGTTGGTTTTGGCAGGCCAGGATATCGGCGGCAGCAAAATCGGGCGCGCTTTCGGCGATGGGCCGGTTAAGCCCCGGCATGAAGCTGGACACCCGCAAAAACCCTCGCCCGTTCAGTTTTGCTGTGATTCACTGATGGGGTCCCTCGCTCGGAGCCTACCGATGGAACCTCAATCGCTTTTCAGCCTGAACGATCACCTTAAAGCCTT
>NZ_JBILQX010000201.1:0-6057 GCF_044372965.1 Elstera sp.
GGGGAGGCCTTGCAGCAGCTCACTGCCGTCAAACTGGTCGCCTTCGATAAGACCGGCACCTTGACCGCCGGCAAGCCCCTCATGACTGATTTGCTGGTTGCGCCGGGGTTCAAGCGCGCGGCGCTTTTGGCGGCGGCGGCGGCGGTTGAAGCCCAGTCGGAACATCCCCTCGCCAGGGCAATCGTGGCAGCGGCGGCCCAAGAGGGGCATAGCCTGTTGCCCGCTTCGGGCGTCACGGCGACGCCAGGGCGGGGAGTGGCGGGTGAGGTTGCGGGCGTGCGCCTTATGCTCGGCACCGAGGCTTTCTTGACCGATCACGGCATTCTTACCGGTACCTTGGCCGACGATGCCGCCACCCTCAGCGGGCAAGGCAAGAGCGTTTTGTTCATCGCCCAGGGCGGCGTGCTGGCCGGGCTGGTCGCCATCGCCGACCCGGTGAAGCCGGGGGCCAAAGCCGCGCTCGACGCTTTGCGCGCCCAGGGGCTGACCGTGGCGATGGTCACGGGCGACCGCGAGGCGACGGCGCGGGCGATTGCGGCCGACCTCGGCATTACCGAGATCGTTGCAGGGGTATTGCCGACCGGTAAAGTGGCGGCGGTGCAAAGTTTGAGGGCAGCCCACGGCGCGGTGCTCTTTGTCGGCGATGGTATTAACGACGCCCCCGCGCTGGCCGAAGCCGACGTGGGCCTCGCGCTCGGGACCGGCACCGATATTGCGATGGACGCGGCGGATATGGTGCTGATGGGCGGAGCCTTGACGGGAGTTCCTGTCGCGCTGGCTTTGGCGCGGGCAACCTTGCGGACGATCCGGCAGAATCTCTTTTGGGCGTTTGCCTATAATGTCGCGCTCATTCCGCTTGCCGCTATCGGGGCGCTCTCGCCGATGCTGGCCGCCGGGGCGATGGCGGGCTCCAGCCTATTCGTCCTCGGCAATGCTTTGCGCTTGCGTCGGTTCCGGGGGGAGGCACAAGCATGATGATCGGTCAGGCCGCAGCGGCCACGGGCGTTTCTGCCAAAATGATTCGCTATTACGAATCGATTGGCTTGCTGCCCGCAGCGGGCCGGACGGAGGCAGGTTATCGGGTCTATACGCCGGTCGATCTGCACACGCTGCGCTTTATTCGGCGGGCGCGCGATTTGGGCTTTAGCGTCGAGGCAATCACCGAGCTTCTCGCTCTTTGGCGTGACCGCTCCCGCCAGAGCGCTGACGTAAAACGCTTGGCTGAGGAGCAGATTGCGCTACTGCAAGCGAAGATCGACGCGATGCAGAGCATGGTTGGCACCCTCGCGCACCTCGCGCACTGTTGCCACGGCGACGGGCGGCCGGAATGCCCGATTCTGGACGATCTGGCAGCGGGAAAACTCTAAGTCCCAAGGGTCAGAACGACCGGCAAAACCACCCCGGCCAGCACGGTTTGCGCAGAAATTATCATCGCCATCAAGGGGGCGTCACCCCCCATCTGCCGCGCGAGGATATAGGAGGCGGCAGCGGTCGGCAGCGTTTGATAGAGCAGCACGATTCCGGCAGCAGTGCCGGTTAGGCCGAACATCAGACTAAGCCCGACGGCGGTGAGCGGCAGAAGGGCGAATTTCGCCAGCATCGACAGCAGCGTCGGGGTTATCAGCACGCGCGGCGAGGTGAAGGTGAGGGCTGCCCCCACACACAGCAACCCAATGGGTAGCGAGGCTTGCCCGAGAGCCTTCAAGGCAGGCTCAAATCCCGCTGGCAATCCGAGGTGCGTAAGATTGAGGGCGATGCCGAGCCCGCTCGCCATGAGCAGCGGGTTTTTCGCCAGTTGCAAGAGAATGCCGCGCAGGTTGGGGCGAGCGGTGCCGTAGCGCGCGAACATCAGAACGCAGACGATATTCACGGTCGGTACGATGGCGGCGGCGGCCAAAGCGCCCAAAGCTAAGCCTTCCGGCCCATAAAGCGCGGCGGCGGCAGGCAGGCCAACGTAATTATTAAAGCGAATGCCGCCCTGAAAAACCGAACTAAAGGCCGCATCGCCAAGCGGTATCCAGCGCCTTAGCCCAATCATCAGCAGGGCGACGAGCAGCGTGGAGAGCACCAGCACCGCCATGAGCCGCCCGACGGGTGCAGTCCCCCAATTGGCGGTGGCAAGCGAATGGATGATGAGGGCGGGCAGCAGCAGGTAATAGCCAAGCCGTTCAGTTTCCCGCCAAAACACCTCCGCCGTGAACACGCGATCTCGCAGCAGTTTTCCAAGGCCGATCAGCAGCATCACGGGCACCAGCGCCAGCACAATCGCCCAGAACATTGGCGGGGCCTCCTTTATTCAATCAGCAACGCGCGAAAATCATTCACATTGGTCCGCGTTGGGCCGGTGATAAGCAAATCGCCGATCCCTTGGAAGAAGCGATAGCTGTCGTTCCGCGCCAGGAAATCGGCGGCGCTCAAGCCTGCGGACGCTGCCCGCGCCAAGGTGTCGGGGGTGATGAAAGCGCCCGCATTGTCCTCCGTCCCGTCGATCCCATCGGTATCGGCGGCAAGGCCGTAGACGCTGGGAAGTCCCTTCAGCGCTTGGGCGAGCCCGAGGGCGAATTCGGCATTGCGCCCGCCGCGTCCCCCCTTGGCGCGCAAGGTCACGGTGGTTTCGCCGCCGGAGAGAATCACGCACGGCCCCGCCAGGGGAACCCCTTGCAAGCGCGCGGCGCGGGCGATTCCGGCGTGAACCTTGGCCACCTCGCGCGCCTCCCCCTCAATCGAATCGCCTAAGACCAGGACCGGATAGCCGAAGCCCTTCGCCGTTTCGGCGGCGGCCATCAGGCTGCGGTGTGGGCTGGCGATGACGTGGACGCTTTTTTGCGCAAAGGCGGGGCTGTCGGGGCTCGGCGTATCGGCGGCGGGGGAGGCGATCCAGGCGGCCAGCGCCGGGCCGGGGTCGATGCCGTATTGCGCCAGAATCGCCTGCGCTTCGGCGCGGTTCGACACATCGGGGATCGTCGGGCCGGAGGCGATGACGCCGGGATCGTCCCCCGGCACGTCGGAAATGACGAGGCTCACCATCGGTGTATTGGGCGCGGCGGCGGCGAGACGACCCCCGAGAATACGCGAGACGTGCTTTCGGACCCGGTTCATTTGCGCGATATCTGCGCCGGATTCGAGCAAACCCCGGTAGAGCGCCTGCACCTCCGCCAAGCTCACGCCTTCCGGCGGCAGCGCCAACAGGGCCGAGCCGCCCCCCGAGACCAGGGCGAGAATCAGATCGTCCGGCCCGGCGGTGGCCGCGAGGTCGAGCAACCGTTGCGCCGCGACTTCCCCAGCCGCATCGGGCACCGGGTGCGAGGCTTCGACCACTTCAATGCGCTGGGTCGGGGCACCATGCCCATAGCGGGTGACGACGAGACCCGTGAGCGGCCCCGGCCACAGGCTTTCGAGCGCTGCCGCCATTTCAGCGGCGGCTTTCCCGGCCCCGACGACGATGGTGCGGCCCTTGGGCGGCGGCGGCAGATGGGCGGCTAAGGCGTGCGCCGGTTGGGCGGCGGCAACGGCGCTGTCGAACAAGGCCCGCAGCAGGTCGCGGGGGGGAAGGCGGCTCATGGCGTTTCCTCGGAATGGTCAATCAGGCCGTGGCCCTTGCGGATTTCGATCCGTCTTGAAAAACTGTCCGAAACGCTACGGCGGTGGGAAATCAGAAGCAAGGTTTGGCCGCGCCAGATGTTTCGCAAGCCCGCTGTAACGGCGTGCTCGGAGGGCTCGTCGAGCGAGTTTAGGGCTTCGTCGAGCAGCAGAATCGGCGCGTCGCTGAGCAGGGCACGGGCGAGGGCAAGGCGCTGGCCTTCGCCCTGGCTGAACGGCTCGCCGCGCGCGCCCATACGGGTGGCGAGCCCCTGCGGCGCGGCGGCAATCCGGCCCGCCAGCCCACAAGCGGTGAGTAACTCCTCCCAGTGCGCTTCGGTCAAATCGCGCCCGAGGGCGATATTCTCCGCGACCGTACCGGGGAAAAAGACGCCGTTGGAGCGGTGCAGCATGAACAGCCGCTTGCGGTCGGCCAGCGACAGCGTGCCCAGCGGGCGACCATCCAGCAGAATCCGGCCTTCGGTCGGGGTTTGGACCCCCAGCAGCAGGGCGAAGAGGGTGGATTTCCCCGACCCGCTTTCACCGAACAGCGCCACCTGTTCGCCCGCGCGGATCGTGAGGCTGACGTTGCGCATCAGCCATTTACCCTCGGCATCTTGTAGGCCGAGGTTTTCAAGCGTCAGCGTCTCAAACCTCGGCGACGCAGGCGGGTGCGGGCTCGCGGCAGTCTCGGTGCCCAAAGTCAGCGATAACCGCTCATAGGCATTGCGCCCGTCGATCAACAGCGGCGCGGCCTCGCCGATCTTGGCGAGGCAGGGGAAGACGAGGGCGGCGTAATAGAGAAAGATCAGGACGGTCGCCAAAGTCTTCGGTTCGCTTTCGCTTTCCAAAAACAGCATCACCAGACAGGCGGCCGAGGCGAGGGCGACGAAAAGATCGATGGCGGCAAAATAAAGCGTTTGCCGGTGCCAGAGCAGCAACCCGCGCCGGTTCATCGCCCTGATCAGCGCCAGTGTGCGCCGAAAGAACCAACCGCGCGCGACGCCAAAGCGCAAATCCAAGCTGCGCTGCTGCAAGCCGGTGATCCAGGTGAGGAAATTCTCCTGGTTTTTCATTTGCGCCAGAAACGCCAGCTTGCGCCATCGGGCATACAGGGCGATCAGCGCGGAAAGCAGCAGAATTTCGACCAGCAGCACCAGCCCCAGGGGCGGATGCAGTAGCGTCAGCACCCCCACCATGAGCACCAGTTGCACCAGGGCCAGCGTCGCGCCGATCACCACGTCTTTAATCAGCCGCTGGATGGTTTCCACATCGCCGGTCGCCGCCGCCACGATTCGCCCGACGCCGAGATCGGCAATCTCTTGTGCCGGGCCGCGCAGCAAATGCCGGGCGATGCGGGCGCGCAAACGCCGAATCAACCGTTCCGACAGGCGGGTGGAAGCATTCTCTTCCGTCACCCGCACGCCGAACACGCTGAACTCCAGCGCGGCGATGAACAGGAGGAACAGCGCAAGGCTACTCAGGTTGGGAAGAAGGGCATGGGCCTGCGCGATCCACGCCGGAACCGGGTCGGGCGGCAGCAGCAGTTGCAGCGGCAGCGGGCGCAGCACCACGAGCAGCGTTTGCCCAGCGGCGAGCAGCAGGCAGAACACGAGCCGTCGCCGATACGCCCGGTCGGTTTGCAGCAAAAGGCGGTCAATGGCGGCGAGGCTCATGGTGGTTCCGGTGCAATATTTTGGGCAGAAATCCTGAAAGACGCGCCTTTATGCGGTTGCCCCGCGTTTAGGAGCAAGCCACTCTATCGGCCATGAACGCGCTTTCTCAGCCCCTTTGGTCCGAAAACCTCGCCTGCCGTCGCGGCGGCCGGAAAATTTTCGAAGGGCTGGCCTTTCGGGTCGCGCCGGGGGAAGCCCTTATCGTGACCGGGCCGAACGGCGCGGGCAAATCCAGCCTGCTGCGGCTTCTGGCGGGATTGGTCCAGCCTGCGGCGGGGGTCATCCACTGGGGCGAGGCCGATATTGCCGACGATCCCGTGGAGCACCGCGCCCGCACGGCCTATCTCGGCCATCTCGACGCGATCAAACCGCGCGCCACTGTGCAAGATCATCTAACCCTGGCGACGGTTCTTGCCGGGACTGACGCCGCGACCGTGCCGGAGGTTGCTGCGCGCGTCGGCCTCGGGCACCTGCTGGCCCGGCCAGGGCGGTTGCTCTCTGCCGGCCAGCGCCGCCGCGTCGCGCTGGGGCGCTTACTGTTGGCTGAGGCGCGCCTCTGGCTGCTCGATGAGCCGACGAACGCGCTAGACGCCGACGGGCAGGCGCTGCTGGTTGATCTGCTGAAGCAGCATTTGGCGGGGGGCGGGCTCATCGTTGCTTCCACCCATCAGTCGCTCGCGCTCCCCGCGCAGGCCTTGGCGCTGGCTAGTGCCGTTTCGCCACGCGCCGCCGAATAGCAGTGGAATAAGGGCCGTCACAAAAACGACATATTGGCATTTCCGGGCGACTATCGGATAAGAAA
>NZ_JBILQX010000202.1:0-6055 GCF_044372965.1 Elstera sp.
GGCGGAGATATCTTTGAACTTGGTTTCGATAGCCTTATCGCCCGGATTAAGGTCCGGGTGAAACTGTTTGGCGAGTTTGCGATATGCGCTTTTAATCGCATCTGCATCCGCCGTTCGCGGCACGCCTAAAACCTCGTAGGGATCGCGCATGGGGATAGTTTACCTGTCTTCTCTACACATTGGCGATTGGGGGCGAACCCTGTCGGGCCTCGGTCGGCGTCCACCCTCATCCCACACACTTCACATATAACGGCAAGGCCTCTGGTTCAAGGGACCCTCGTATCCCATAGTGGTTCGGCGTCGCCCCTATCTGTCGGGGGTGCGATAGAAAGGATAAGAGAATGCTGATCGATCGGCCTATTTCGGCGGTGGCCCTCACGAGTATGGACTCGCCCTTCACGCAGTTCGGCGCGTGGTTTGAGGACGCGGCGGCGCGCGAAATCAACGATCCCAACGCCATGGCACTGGCCAGCGTTTCGGCGACCGGGCGGCCCTCGGTACGGATTGTGCTGATGAAGGGCTTTGATCCCAGCGGCTTCGTTTTTTACACCAACACGCAATCGCGCAAAGGCGGCGAATTGCTGGCGAACCCCTTCTGCGGCCTCACCTTCCATTGGAAAACGCTGGAGCGTCAGGTTCGCATCGAAGGCAAGGCTAGCCTAGTGGGCGATCAGGAGGCCGACGAATACTACCATTCGCGCCCGCGCGGCAGCCAGATCGGCGCTTGGGCGTCGGACCAGTCGCGGCCCTTGCCGGACCGCCCGACGCTGGAAGCGCGCGTCGCCGAGGTTGAAAGCCGGTATCCCGAGGGCGAAATTCCGCGCCCGCCCCATTGGACCGGCTTTCGCGTGGTGCCGGAGCGGGTGGAGTTCTGGCAGGGCATGCCCTATCGTTTGCACGATCGCCTCATCTATGAGCGCGCAGGCGACGCCTGGACGAATTTCCGTCTGTTCCCCTAACGGAAAGCCGAGTTTCCCAATGCCCCCCAAAGCGACGCCAAGCCAAATGCGCTGGGCCCAGCGCGCCACTGAAGCGGCGGTTTTAACGGCCCTCGTTCTGATCGGTTTGAAAGCCTGGGCCTATCTTGCCACCGGCGCGGTGACGATGCTCTCGAGCTTGATCGATTCGAGCCTGGATGCCGTCGCCTCGCTGGTCACGCTGATTGCCGTCCGGGGGGCAACGCGGCCGCCCGACGATGAGCACCGCTTTGGGCATGGCAAGCTAGAACCCTTGGCCGGATTGGCGCAGGCGGCCTTCATCATGGGCTCGGCCAGTCTGCTACTGATCGAGGCCGTGCAGCGCTTCGTTACCCCACAGCCGGTACAGATGCCGACCATTGGGATCGGCGTGTCGATCTTTGCGATTGTGCTGACGCTGGTTTTGGTGACGTTCCAGCGCTGGGTTTTAAGGCGCACGGCGTCGCTGGCGGTGGAAGGCGATAGCCTGCATTACGTCAGCGACCTTGTTACCAATGTGATTGTGCTGTTCGGCCTATGGGCGTCGGATCGGTTTGGCCTGCCGTGGCTCGATCCGCTCCTGGGGTTGGTCATCGGCGCGATTGTCGTGCGCTCGGCCTGGGGCATTGGCGTGCGCGCCTATCAGGTGCTGATGGACCGCGAGGTTCCCGACGAGGTGCGCCAGAAAATCATTGCGATTATCCGCAGTGTGCCGGGCGTTTCGGGCGCGCACGACCTGCGCACGCGCGAGGCAGGGCCGGACCTGTTTATTCAGCTTCACTTGGAATTGCCGGACGCGTTGCCGCTGATCGAGGCCCATCAAATTAGCCATAACGTCGAGGCGCGCCTGTTGGAGGATTTCCCGCGCGCGCAGATTATTATTCACCAAGACCCGATTAGCGTCGTTCGGCCTGATTTGCGCGGCTCGGCGGCTTAGGAAGGCATTATGGGTTTCCGCGACAGCGCTTTTTATGTTTCGCAGTTTCTCTCCCGGCTGGCCGATCAGATTCTGTTATTTCTGGTGCCGTTGATCGTTTTCCAGATCACGGGCAGCGTCGGCTGGTCGGGCGTTGCGTTTTTCATCGAAACTCTGCCGCGCTTCGTGGCTTTTCCGATCGCCGGGATTCTGGCCGACCGGCTACCGGCCTACCGTTTGATCCGCTGAAGCCAAGGCTTGCGCGCGGCGGTGTGTTTGATTGGTAGCCTCGGCGCGCTGAGTGTTGGCGGGATCGGCTGGCTGCTATTTCTGTCGGCGGTGAGCGGCGCGCTGACGACGCAAGCTTGGATTGCGCGCGAAGGGATTCTACCGCAGCTTTTTCCGGGGCAACGTCTGGAGAAAATCCTCTCCGCCACCACGCTCGCCGATCAATTGGGCATGGTCTTGGGGCCGCTGGTGGCGGCGCTGATGCTGGCCTGGATGCCGTGGGAATATGCGGTGGGGGCAACGGCGCTGCTGTTTTTGCTGGCCGATCAAATCCTGCTGCTCTGGTGGCAACAAGCTAAGCCGGTGGTCGCCGACCCCATCCACGCCGCAGGGCCGTGGTATCAGCCGCTCCGCATCGCCTTCGGCCATATTCACCGGCTACCAGGCTTGAAGATGACCATTTTCCTCGCGGTTGGCGTCAATCTGGTCTTGGGTGTGACCTTGGCAACGGCGGCCGCCCTGGTAACGGGCGCGCTCGCGCAGTCCGACGAAAATTACGCGCTGCTGCAAACGGCGGGCGCGGCGGTGACGGTGTTGATTCTAACGATCATCGCCCGTAAGCCGATCCCGGTTGGGTTTATGGGTGGGCTCGCCTATGGGATGATCGCCCTCGGTGGCTTTCTCACCGGCATCGCCCAGCATCCGGCCGTCTACGCCATCGGCTTTTTGCTGATTATCGGCTTTGATAAAATGTTCGCCGTTTACATGCGCAGCCTGCGCCAGCGCCTCATTCCGGCGCAGGATTTTGGCAAAACAACCGGCGTAATCGTGCTGCTGAACAATCTCTCCCAACCGCTCGCCGGCGCGTTGGTCGGTTTCACGGCGGGGCCGGAGGAGGCGCGACTGCTGATCCTCACGATTACCGCCTGCGTGTTCCTGAGCGGGTCGGCGGCGTTGGTGGCGGTGCGCCGCGCGGTGAAAACCTAGGGCTAAGCCGCTTGCTTCTTGAGGGCAAGCACCTGCCAAACGTCCAGCAACGCCGCAATGAGATAGTCGATCATCTCGTCCGTATGCAGCGGGCCGGGGGTGATGCGAATGCGCTCGGTGCCGCGCGGCACGGTGGGGTAATTGATCGGCTGGACGTAAATATTGTGCCGTTCCAACAGTAGATCGGTAACTTGCTTGGCAAGGCTGGCGTCGCCGATCATCACCGGAACGATATGGCTTTCGCTGTCGAGCAACGGCAGACCGACTGCCGCTAAACGCTGTTTGACGACGGCCACCCGGTCGCGCTGGGCCTGCCGTTCGGCCTCGCTGTTCATCAGATGATCGATTGAGGCGCGCGCCCCTGCGGCGATCACGGGCGGCAGGGCGGTGGTGAAAATAAACCCCGGCGCATTGGAGCGGACGAAATCCACCATCGCGGCCGATCCGGCGATATAGCCGCCGACCATGCCGAAGGCTTTACCGAGCGTGCCTTGAATGAGGTGCAGCCGGTGTTCGATGCCACGCTCCTGCGCGACCCCGCCACCGCGCGGGCCGTACATGCCGACCGCGTGAACCTCGTCGAGATAGGTGAAGGCACCGTAGCGGTCTGCGAGATCGCAGAACTCGGCGATTGGGGAGATATCCCCATCCATAGAATAGACGCTTTCGAAGGCAATCAGCTTAGGTCGTTTCGGATCGACCTGCCGCAGCTTGGCTTCCAGATCGGCCGGATCATTGTGCCGAAACACATGCTTTTCCGCGCCGGAATTGCGAATGCCCGCGATCATGGAATTATGGTTGAGCGCATCCGAGAAAATGACACAATTGGGCATCATCTTGCCCAAGGTGGCGAGGCTGGTTTCATTCGCCACATAGCCGGAGGTGAAAACCAGCGCGGCTTCCTTCCCATGCAGGGCCGCGAGCGATTGCTCTAGCAGCACATGTTCATGGGTGGTGCCGGCGATATTGCGTGTGCCGCCTGCGCCGGTGCCGAGCCGGTCGATGGCCTGATGCATTGCCGCGCGCACGCGCTCGTGCTGACCCATGCCGAGGTAATCGTTGGAGCACCAAACGGTGACTTCCCGCGGTCCTGTCGGCCCGTGGTACAAAGCCAACGGAAAGCGCCCGGCCTGCCGTTCGAGATCGGCAAAGACGCGGTAGCGCCCCTCGCGTTTCAAGGCTGCGACCTGCGTCGCAAAAAACTCTTCGTACTGCATGGGTCAACCATAGCGCGCCCGCGCCGAAAGGCAAATGCGCCAGATCAATTCTGGGCTGGCACCCCAGCTATCCGCTGAACGCAGGGCAGCATCTTGTTTGGCCTCTATCCTATGTGCCCTGGATCTTGTTTGCTCAGGGGGGCTCAGGCATACTAGTCACAAATGCCGCCCGGTCTGTTGGATCGGCCTCGACTGCCGAGCTCTATTCTCTTCATGTGCACGTACAATGCCGTACGCTCGCCAATGGCGGCGGCGCTTTTGCGCCTCAGCCATGGCAAGAAGGTCTATGTCGCGTCCGCCGGGGTCCGGGCGGGCGAAGCCGATGGGTTCGTGACGGCGGCAATGGCGGAATTGGGGGCAGATTTGCGCCGCCATTACCCGACGCTGCTGGAAGATTTAGAAGACACCAACTTCGATTTGATCGTTACGCTCTCGCCGGAAGCCCATCACCGGGCGCTGGAACTCACCCGCACCCAGGCGGTCGAGGTCGAATATTGGCCGACCGAAGACCCTTCCGTCGCCGAAGGCAATCGTGAAGAACGGCTGGCAGCGTATCGGATGGTTCGGGATAAATTGGCGGACCGGATTGCGGATCGTTTTCCTTAAAAAGCGGGCAGAAAAGCGGCTTCGGCGCGGCAATCAGAGCCGCCCTGCGTAGGTTTCGCTTGACCCCGCGCATCCAAAGCATCACTTAAGAGCACCTAATACGCCTGCGGTGAGATTCCCTGCCGCCAGGGCCTATTTTCATTGTCTCGTTCAAGGAAGACTATGGCGAAGGAAGATGTAATCGAGTTCTCCGGCACTGTGTCGGAACTGCTGCCGAATGCGATGTTCCGCGTGAAGCTGGATAATAATCACGAAGTTCTGGCCCATACCTCGGGCAAGATGCGCAAGAACCGTATTCGCGTTCTGGCCGGCGACCGCGTGAATGTGGAAATGACGCCCTACGACCTCACCAAGGGTCGCATTACCTTCCGCTTCAAATAACGTATTGCAGCCGTGAACTCCTTAATCCTGGCGTCCGCCTCGCCGAGACGCCTCGATTTGTTGCGGCAGATTGGGATAACCCCCACTGCCGTTGATCCGGCCGATCTCGACGAAACGCCGCACCCGCGCGAACTGCCGCCCCGCCACGCCCTGCGCTTGGCGGAGGAGAAGGCCGCTGCGGTCGCGCCGCGCCATCCCGATAGTTTCGTGCTGGCCGCCGATACGGTGGTTGCGGTTGGGCGGCGCATCCTGCCCAAAGCCGAGGATGAAGCCACGGCGCGCGCCTGCCTCGCGCTTCTCTCGGGCCGTAGCCACCGGGTTCACGGCGGGATTGCACTTGCCGGGCCGGATGGTCTGCGCCGCTCCCGCCTCGTCACCACCCGCGTGACGGTAAAACGCCTCACCGAGACCGATATCGCCACTTATCTTGCCAGCGGTGAATGGCACGGCAAGGCGGGGGGGTATGCCATTCAAGGGCTCTTCGCCCGCCACGTCACCGCGATCAGCGGCTCTTACTCCAATATCGTTGGCCTCTCCCTGTCGGACATCGGTGCGATGCTCGACGGGATCGGCCTTCGCGCGTGACGATGGACCGGCCCGACGCCGGAATAATTCTGTCCGAAGGGCCGGGCGAAGTGCGCGGCGTGCGCCTGATCGACGGGCTTTGTGCGGCGTTTGTCACCGCGCGCGTCGGCGAGTTACCCCTGGGCACCGTCTGCCGGGGAATCGTGCGGGCGGCCCTCCCCGATGTTGGGGCGTTTATC
>NZ_JBILQX010000203.1:0-6027 GCF_044372965.1 Elstera sp.
TGGACGATTACGTCCAGATCAAGTTCCTCGCAATGGGCGGCATTGGAGCCTAAGCATGGCCTATGATTTCGACCTGCTGACGATTGGCGCGGGCTCCGGCGGGGTGGCGGGCTCCCGCCGCGCCGCTTCTTATGGTCCGCGCGTGGGGATCATTGAGGAAGGCCGCATCGGCGGCACCTGCGTGCTGCGCGGGTGCGTTCCGAAAAAGCTGCTGATCTATGGCGTTGATATCGCCGATACGCTGGCTGACGCCGCAGGCTTTGGCTGGAGCATCGACGGGGCTAGCCTCGATTGGGCCAAGCTGGTGGCAGCCAAGGATGCCGAGTTGGATCGGCTTCACGGCATCTACATCAGCATGCTCGATAAAGCCGGGGTGAAGCGGATCGAGGGGCGCGGCGTACTTGTTGATGCGCACACCGTACAGGTAGGCGAGCAGCGCTTTACCGCCGAGCGCATCATGATCGCAACCGGCGGCTGGCCGACGCTGCCCGATGTGCCGGGTAAGGAGCTAGCGATCACCTCCAACGAGGCGCTCGATCTCAAGAGCCTGCCGGAGCGCATCGTGATTTTCGGTGCGGGCTATATCGCGGTGGAATTTGCCGGGATTTTCCGGGCGGCGGGCTGTGCCGTCGATCTGGTGTTTCGGGGCGATCAGGTTTTGCGCGGCTTTGATGGCGAAGTCCGCACCCACTTGATGGAATCGCTGGCCGCGCGCGGGATCAATCTTCTTGCGGGTCGCACGATCACGGGTATCACCGAAGAGGGGGCGGCGCGCCGAGTCACCCTCTCCGACGGCTCGGTGATTCTCGCGGGGCAAGTGATGTTCGCCACGGGTCGCGCGCCCAACACCAAGGGGCTTGGGCTAGAGGCGGTCGGCGTCGAAACCGGCGCGCACGGCGAAATTCTCGTCGATAGCTGGTCACGCACGTCGGTTCCGGGCATTTATGCCGTGGGCGATGTGACCAACCGCTTCAACCTCACCCCCGTCGCCATTGCCGAAGCGCGGGCGGTGGCCGAGACGCTCTATTATAATAACCCGATGAGCGTGTTCGAAAATGTCGTCCCCAGCGCAGTTTTCTCCCGCCCCGAGGTTGGCACGGTCGGCCTGTCCGAAGAAGCGGCGCTGGCCGCAGGCCATACGCTCGATATCTATACGACGCGCTTCCGCCCCATGAAAAACACCATCTCGGGCCGGGGCGAGCGCACCTTCATGAAACTCGTCGTCGATCAACCCACCCAGCGCGTGCTGGGCGCGCATATGGTCGGCCCCGATTCGGCGGAAATCATCCAAGGCCTTGCGGTGGCGCTCACCTGCGGCGCGACCAAACAACAGTTCGACCGCACCATCGGCCTGCACCCCAGCGCGTCGGAAGAATTTGTGACGATGCGCGATAAGCGGGCGTGAGGGGTGACTGTTGGGGGCTCCGGCCCCCGATGCCCCCGGCCAAGGGGCTTGCCCCTTAGCAATCCCTGTTTATTGAACCACTCGGTTGTGAGGTGCTATAATTACTCATCTCGAATTTTGCCTGGACACACCAGGGTTGAATTAATGAGGATGAGTAATGGTCGAAAAAAGTAAAATACTGTCTGAAATTTCTCGTCTGGCCGATTTAAATGGTGGTGTACCTCTCGGGCGTTTGAAATTTGCTTCTGAAACAGGCATTGGTGAGGCTGGATGGAGAAAATACTGGGTTCGATGGAATGATGCTATTAAGGAAGCGGGGTTTTCTCCTAATTTAAAAACTTCTTCATATTCAGAAGAGTATTTACTTGAAAGATATGTCGATCTTATCGAAGAGCTTGGGCATTTTCCGGTTAGTGCTGAGTTACGCATGAAGGCACGCTTATCAGATTTTCCATCTGAAAAGACGCTTTCGAAACTTGGTAACAAGAGTGCCATAGCGAGCAAGATTATTGCATTTGCTGAAAGCAGAGATGTCCCGCCTCATGTCATAGAAATATGTAGAGATATTTCACAGGAAAAAAATGTGCTGCCAGATGCATCTGCTGAAAATCCAAAACCTGACGGCTATGTATATTTATTGAAAATGGATAAGCATTTTAAGATTGGTCGGAGCAATGATTTTGATAGGCGGAAACAGCAAATAGATACAAAGCTTCCTGCGAAAACCGATATGGTTCATGTTATAAAGACGGATGACCCGGAAGGAATAGAATATTACTGGCATCGGCGTTTTTCAGAAAAAAGGCGAAATGGTGAATGGTTTGAATTGGATACAAATGATGTTCGGGCATTCAAGCGCAGAAAATTTATGTAAGGCTATCCCGAAGAGGGATTCTTAAGGGCCAACCGGCCCTTAAGCGGAGTGCAGAGGCAGCGCCTCTGCGTACACCCGTCAAACCGTTACGCGGCTTTCCACTTCGCGCTGCGGTTCTTCACCGAGCGCGCTTTTGGGAACCGAGCCCCGAAAGGGCGAACCGGCCCTTCAACGCCCGCGAGCGCATTCGGCACCATCCCCCGGATATAGATCCGGTCGGTTTTCTCGCCGGGCATCGTAATGCCCGTGGGCGCGGCGGCGGTGAAGTTGAACTTGCCGTAGAACTCGGCAAGGTCACTGACCAGCACGATAATGTTGTGACCGTGGGCGGCGCAGGCGGCGAGGGTAACGTCCATCAAATCCGCCCCGAGGCCAAGGCCGCGATAGGTTTCATCCACGGCGAGCGGACCAAGCAGCAGTGCGGGCGTGCCCTTCGGGCCGATTTCGACCGGCCAGTAGCGCAGGGTGCCGATTACCGTATCGCCGTCTTTCGCCACATAGCAGAGCGGGGTCACCGGGGCCACCCGGTCGCGGAACCGATAGGAGGTTTTTTGGCAGCGCGCTTGACCGAAAACCCGGTCGAGCAGGTGTTCGATGGCGTCCGCGTCTTGCGCTTGTTCTTGGGTGAAAGTCACCATGTCCGTAATCCTGAAGCCTAGTCGGTCGCGTATACGTTCGTTTTGGCCGGTCCTGGGATCGGTCAAGGAAGTAGCCCAGCGGGGCGGATCACGGTCTAGGGCAGCAGGGTCCCCACCGAAGCGGCAGGGCAAGAGGGGAGGAGGGCGATGAAGCAGAAGCCCGAACCCCGCTGCGCACGCAGACGGACCGACCGGCCAAGCTGGCCGTCTTCTCGTCGTCGTTGCAGGGTGGAAACTGGGGGCACCGCTTTATCCTCTGTGTTTGTGGATCAGACCAATATCATATTCTGAACTGGCGTCAAGTAGCAGTATTTTATCCTGTGATTTGACGAAACTGCATCAGGCTTAGGGCGGCGCCCCATAGGCTGAAAGCGTCTTTCACGGATAGGCTGCCAATGTCGGCGTGGCTCAGGTCTTCCAGCAGAACCAAATGGCCCTGTCCTGGGGGGAGGGCTTCTAACAGGCTTTCGCTTTCGGTGTAAGGGATCACCGCATCATAGCGGCTATGCACCAGGGTCACGCGCGCGGAAAGGGCGGAGAGGTCGAGATCGACGAGGCTCAAGGCGGCAATCGCGTCGCGCATCGGGGCGGGCAGGCCAGCGATCAGGTCGGTCACGGCATCGGGACCGTCATTGCGCACCAGGGCGTAGAGCGACTGGCCTTCCGGCCCCAAGCCCGCCGCCAGATCCTCCAGTGCGGCGCTGGGATCGTTCAGACGGCGTTGGGCCATAATCCCTAAGAGGCCACGATCCTGGACGCTTGCAACCCGCTCCAAATTGGCCTGGAGAAAGACCCAGACCGAGCGCGGATTGGGTGGCTGGAACTGCCAGGTTTCATCGAAGCGGCCCCGATAGGCCCCCGTAGTGAAAAACCGAATGACGGCTTCCGAGTCGTAAAACCCCCCGAGGGCAAAAATCGCCTGCACATCGGCGCTCACGTCCGGCTCCAGCGCGGCACGAATGGCGGGAACGAGGCTGTAGGAGACCGCGCCGATACCGATGGCGCGCGCGGCGGGATCGATGCGGTCGGTCGCCACCCGCACCGCATCGGCAATTGCGCGGGCGTGATCGGGCAGTACCTGAAAGCGCTCCATGCCGGGCAGTTCCGGCACGATGACGCGAAAACCGGTTTCGGCTAAAATTCGCGCCATCAGTTGCAAGCGCGGATCGTCCCGCCCAGCTTGCGCCGCCCCCGGCACGAGGATCAGGCTGGCCCGCTCCCACCCATCTTGCCGTAGCCAAACATCGCCATTGCGCGTCCGTCCATCGACCGTCCATTGGGTGCGATTGGTGGTGACGGCGGGGGCGAAGGGCAGCGGCTCCCTATTCTGGAGCAGCGAGACGATGAGCCAGAGGGCGGAGGCTGAGCCTGCGGGGGTCAAGGCCCAGCCGAGCCCGCTCGCCCCCAGCAGCAGCGCGAGGGCGAGAAGAAGCCGACGGAGCAAAATCATTTACGCAGCAAAAATTCGCGGCCCAGCTTTACGCGCGGCTCACCATCGTAGGCGATGATATCGGCGGTGGCATAGGTTTCGCCCCAATTATCGGGCAGATAGGAGCCGGTGCCGATCACGTCGATGGGGGCACCCGCAACCGCCATCACTTTGCATTTCGCCGGACCAAAGCCGCTGGAGCCGATGATTTTCACCTTCGGGAAGCCTGCGGTATCGAGCGCTTGGCGGAAATGGAAAATTGCCGCCGCCGTTACCCCCGGCCCAACGAGATGCCGCAGTTCGGCTTCCGTCCGATAGCCGCGAATCGACTGCGGCGCATGGGCTTCCATGACGCCGTAGGAGAGGGAGGTGTCGAGCCCCTCGATAAAGCGGCTGCCGTGGGTATCGAGCCGGAAGCTAATGCGCCCTTCCGCTGCCAACTGCGGAAAGCGTTCGCAGACCGCCAGCGCGTCGGTCACTTCCTGGCCAAAATAATCGACCAGCACGACCAAATCATTCTCGGGATAGGCCTCATGGTACATTTCGGCAGCGCGCAACGTGCTGCCCGCATAACCGATGAGCGCGTGGGGCATGGTGCCCAAACCGCCGTCGCGCCCAAAATAATGGGCCGTCGCCGTGGTGGCATTGCCGATAAAGCCGACCGCGCCGACCGATCGTTTGGCGGCGTCCGAGCCCACATGGGCGGCATAGGCCATCATTTCGGCCATTTCTTGCCCCGCGCAGTGGCGCGCTTCCATGGCGAGAAAAGCCACGTTCGGCAGATCGACGCACATGGTAAACGCATTATAGGCGGCAACGCAGGCGGGGCCGATGCGTTGCAGCAGGATCGTTTCGAGATCGACGAGATGGATGAACGAGCCGGTCACATAGAATAAAGGCTCGCCCGCGCCGACCCAATCGCCCTCGTGATGCTTGGTTTCGATCTCAAAGCTCACACCGCGCGCGGCGGCCATATCGGTGAGCCAGTCGAGGGCCAGTTTCGGCGCAAACAGCACCGGGCGGCGCATGAAGACGGCATAGGTGACCTTGGAGTCGCCATTCCTGCGGACGATTTCTTTCGTCCGCAGGAAATACGCATCCGTTCGCTCGGCGACCTGCTCGGGGGTAAGGGCTGCGCCCATTGGGGCTAGCTCTGCCCGCTCACGAACCTTCATGATTCTCCTGACCGGCCCGCCCGAAATGGTCTGACCGTCTAACTCGCTACCGCAAGCCTTACAGCTTCCCGCTCGGCTTTCAAGGATTCCGCAATCAGGAAGGCAAGTTCGATGGCTTGTTCGCCATTCAAACGCGGGTCGCAATGGGTGTGGTAACGATCCCCCAACGACTCGTCACTAATGGCCTGCGCGCCGCCGATGCATTCCGTCACGTTCCGTCCGGTCATCTCGAAATGCACGCCGCCCGCATAAGTTCCTTCAGCGCGGTGAATTTCGAAGAAGCTACGGATTTCCGACAGGATATTGTCGAACGCGCGGGTTTTATACCCGCTGGCGGCTTTCATCGTATTGCCGTGCATTGGGTCGCTCGACCAAACCACACGGCGGCCTTCGCGCTCTACCAGCCGCACGAGCGGCGGCAGGTGCTTGGCGATCTTATCGGCCCCCATGCGCGCGATCAGGGTCAGGCGACCCGGCTCGTTACCGGGGTTCAGCCGGTCGATCAG
>NZ_JBILQX010000204.1:0-6016 GCF_044372965.1 Elstera sp.
CGTTCGCACCCAGCGACGCGCAGGGCGTCATGCTGAAGATGGAGATTTTGATCATCGGTCGAGACGCGCGCGTAGCCGAAGAGCATGGCCCCCTCTTTTCCGGGCAGCAAACCCGTAGCGCTGCCCGATAACTTTACGATGAAATCCTAACCTGATTTCTTTACTATAAAATTGGCAGAACGGCGAGGTGTGTCCGGTATCGGTCCCGTCGGGCAAGAAAACGGACGTTTCCTTGCCCAACCAAAATACTGACAGATAGATCGCGTGATTGATCCAAGCCGTGATCCGTCCAACGGATATCGGAACAACCGGACGAGTGCGCTTCGCCATACAGACGGCGCTTGCTCCCTCCCAGGAGATTTGATACCCACGAAGCAATGTCATTGGTCCGCCCCCTACTTGTGCGTCTGACGCCGCTGCTCCTCAGCCTGACCATCCTGGTTCAGGCTTTGGCTGGTGGGGCTTTGCCGCAGCGACCGACGGGCGGAACCAGTCTTGATGCCGCGCTCGCTGTTCTGTGTACACCTACCGGGGTGCAAGATCATCCTGATGGATCGGCTGTGCCGCATGATCGAAGCTGCTGCCTCCTGCACTGTCGGCTCGATCTAACGGGGGGCACGCCACTTTCGGCGGCGCCCCATGTCGGAATTATTCGCTTTGCCGAAAGGGCCGACGCGCTCGCGGTTGCCGTTCCGGCCCCCTGCGTCCGGCCTGCCTCGAATCACACGCCGCGCGGCCCGCCCGTCGCCTGATACGAAGACTAGGGTTTCACGCCCCCCGCTGTCGCGAGGGTGGCTTTTCCGTCTCGTTTCAGGAAGTTTCCATGTTGAACCGCCGTTCCTTCGCGGGCCTGCTGGCCGCCGCGACGCTTGCCCTGTCCTTCCCGGCTCTGGCCGAACCGATTACCCTGACCGATGCGCTGGGGCGCAGCGTGACCCTCGCTAAACCGGTCGAACGGGTCGCCCTTAACTTTAACTTTGAAGAATTTACTGCCATTGCGGGGAAAGAGGGCTGGCAGAAAGTCGTGGGCATTTCCCGCGCACCGTGGGAAGGCTGGCGCCCGGTGATTTTCGCCCGCTATAGCGCCGTCATCCCCAATCTCGCGGCGATGCCCGATATCGGCCATTCCGACGATGGGACATTCAGCGCCGAAAAGATCATTTCCCTGCGCCCCGATGTGCTGATCATGGCCGAATGGGCCTATCAGACCCAAAAAACGGCCCGCGACCAGATCGAGGCGGCGGGTATTCCCATTGTCGTGATCGACTATAACGCCCAGCTTCTGGACCGGCACGTCGCCTCCACGCTCGCCATCGGCAAGGTGATGGGAACCGAAGCGCGCGCCCAAGAACTCGCCGCCCTCTATAAGACCCAGTATGAAGATATTTTGGCCCGCGTTGCCCGTGCTAAAGGGCCGAAACCGAAGGTCTATGTCGAGCTCGGCCAAGCCGGGGCGGAAACCATCGGCAATACCTATAATGGCACGATGTGGGGGAAGATTCTGACCACGCTGGGGGCGGAAAATATCGCTACCGGCAAAATCCCCGGCCCTTGGGGGCCGCTGGCCGCCGAAGCGGTGATTGCCGAAAATCCCGATGTGATTTTCATGGCCGGATCGTCCTGGGTCGGGCGTCCGAAAGCGGTGCGCACGGGCTATGATACCCCGTTTGAAACCACGCGGGACAGCTTGAAACAGTATCTTGGCCGCCCCGGTTGGGAGGGGTTGAAGGCGGTAAAGGCCAGTCAGGTCCACGCCATCGAGCACGGCCTCTGCCGTACACTGTTCGATTATGTCGCCATGCAGTATATCGCAAAGCAGCTCTATCCCCAGGAATTCGCCGATGTCGACCCGGCGGAAGCCTTTCGGGCCTATCACGCGAAATATCTACCGGTTGCCTATAGCGGCACCTGGATGGCCCGCGTAACCCCGTAACGCTGTCGCCCTGGCGGCGCCCGCTGCCGGGGCCTTCCCTGGGGGAGAAACGCCATGACCACTGCTCTTTCGGTTGCGGCAACCTATCGGCGACTGTCGGCCCGGCGCAACCTCGTGTTGGGGCTGGGCGGCGCGGCCTTATTGCTCAGCCTTATCCTCGACTGCGTCACCGGCCCGGCGTTGTTGCCCGTTCGCGCGGTTGCCGAGGCGATCTTCCGCCTGACGGAAGACCTCACCGTCGATGCCATCGTTTGGCGCATCCGCCTGCCCGCCGCCGTCATGGCGGTACTCGTTGGGGCAGGTTTGGGGCTATCGGGCGGGATCATGCAGACGATCCTGAATAACCCGCTGGCCTCTTGTTACACGCTCGGGATATCGGCGGGGGCCGGGTTCGGGGCGGCGTTGGCGATCGTGCTCGGCCTTCTGCTGCCGGTGCCAGAGGCCTATGCGATCCCACTGACCGCTTTTCTGTTTGCGGGCGTGGCCTGCTATGCAGTCTTCATAATTGGGCGGATGAAGGGGGGCGCGGCCGAGATTCTCGTGCTGGCGGGAATCGCGCTCTTATTTCTATTTCAAGCCCTCCTGTCGCTGCTGCAATTTCTGGCGGCGCCCGAAGCCTTGCAGCAGATCGTCTTCTGGCTGTTCGGGAGTTTGCAGAAGGCGACTTGGCCAAAAACTGGGATCGTCGCCGCCGCCTTCGCCCTCTGCCTGCCGCTTATCGCCCGCGATGTTTGGCGGTTGATGGCGATGACCTTGGGCGATGCACGCGCTGAGGCCTTGGGGGTAAAAGTCGGGCGGCTGCGGCTGCGGGCCTTCGCCCTCATTTCAGTGCTGACGGGGGCATCGGTCGCTTTCGTTGGGACCATTGGTTTCGTTGGGTTGGTCGCCCCCCATATTGCGCGGATGCTGGTGGGGGAAGATCAGCGCGGCTTTCTACCGGCCTCGGCCTTATTTGGGGCGCTCCTGCTCTCCCTTGCGTCCGTCGCCAGTAAGATCGTCATTCCTGGAGCGGTCTTTCCGATTGGCATTGTCACCGCCCTCATCGGCGTCCCGTTTTTCCTCGCCCTTATTTTGCGGTTTCGCGGGAGGGGCGCATGAGCCTGACGGCTAAAAATCTGCGCGTCTTTTACGGAAAACGTCTGACGGTCGATCTACCGGATTTAACCGCTGGGGCGGGGGAAACTCTAACGATCCTCGGCCCGAATGGGTCGGGTAAATCGACCCTGTTGAAGGCCCTCGCGGGGGTTATCCCTGCCGAGGGGCGGGTTGCCCTACAGGGGGTGCCGATCCCATCCGGTGCGCTCGGTTATATGCCGCAGGATAGCGGCCCGTTCAGCGGATTGACCGTCTTGGAAATCGTGCTGCTGGGTCGGATTGGGCGGCTCGGGGCGCGCATCACGCCCGACGATCTTGCCGCCGCCGAAACCGCCCTTGACCAGCTTGGCCTTTTGGCCTTGGCCGACCGCCCGGTTGGCGGGCTCAGCGGCGGTCAGCGCCAATTGGTGTTTCTGGCGCAAACCCTCATTAAGCAACCGCAGATTCTGCTGCTCGATGAGCCAACCAGCGCGCTCGATCTGCGGCACCAACTAACTGTCCTCGACACAGTGCGCCGTATTACCCGCGCCCAGGGCCTCGTGACTGTGATTGTGCTGCACGATCTAACCGCGGCCGCCCGCTTCGGCGACCGTACGGCGCTGCTAAAAGACGGGCGGCTCTGGCAGATCGGCCCGCCCGCCGAGGTCTTGACCCCGGCAAGCCTCGCCATGCTCTATAGCATCGAAACAGAAATTCTAACCGATAGCGCTGGGCATCAGGTTGTCGTGCCCCTGCGCGCCCAAACCCTTGAAAGGAATTCCCCATGCGCTTAATCCTTGCGTCGCTTTTGCTCGCGACCGGCCTTGCCCTCAGCGCTGCCGCGCAGGAAACCCCGGTCACCCTCACTTTCGCGGCCCAGGTCGGCGGCGAGCCCTTCCGGTGCGGCGGTGCTTACGCCGATATCGGCACAACGAAATCAACCGTCACGCCGTCGGACTTCCGGTTTTATGTCTCCGATGTCGCGTTGATCCGCGCCGACGGCACGGAACAGCCGGTCGCGCTGACCCAGGACCAGAAGTGGCAGTATCAAACCGTCGCGCTGCTGGATTTCGAGGATAAAACCGGCCCGTGCAGCAACGGTACCGCCGATACCAATGCAAAGGTGATTGGTTCGGCCCCGGCGGGCGCCTATACGGGCCTGGCCTTTACCCTCGGTGTGCCCTTTGCGCTAAACCATGCCGATGCGACCCTGGCCGCCTCGCCGCTCAATCTCTCCACTCTATTTTGGAATTGGCTCGGCGGGTATAAATTCCTGCGGATCGATATGGATACGTCCGGCGGTGCTCAGGCCGGTAAAGATCGCGGCTTCGTAATTCACCTCGGCTCTACTGCCTGCCAACCCGCCGGGGCGCACGGCGGCGGGATGCCCATGGGCACTGCCGGGGGACATGGCACGCCGAGCGGGGCGGCGATGCAGCCCGCGCAGTCCTGCGCCAACCCCAATCGCGCCCGGGTTGTTCTACCGAGCTTAGATCCCGCCAAACAGGTGATCCTTGCCGACCTCAAAGCGCTGTTATCGGAAACCAATGTCGATGTGAACCAGCCGGAAAGCGCCCTCGGCTGCATGTCGGCGCCGACCGATGGCGACTGCCCCGGCATCTTCCGCGCTCTGGGCCTGCCGGTCGGTGGAAGTGTCGCGCCACAGCGCTTCTTCAGGGCCTCGTAACATGGCGCGGTGGGGACGCGCGGCGGCGGTTGCCGTTCTGCTTCTGACGGGAACAGCGACGGCGGAGACGCCCTGGGTTTGGGATCTTCCCGCCTGGGTTCCACGCCCGCGCGTGCCTGCCGACAATCCGATGACGGTGGAAAAAGTTGCCCTCGGGCGACAACTTTTCTACGACACGCAGCTTTCACTGAAAGGAAAGGGGGCCTGCGCCACCTGCCATATCCAGGCAAAGGCCTTTACCGATGGCCGCCCGGTCGGCATCGGTGTGACGGGGGAGAAGCATGTTCGCAACAGCATGGGGCTTGCCAATGTGGCCTATGTTCCCGTGCTGACCTGGGCCAATCCGCTGCTGCATTCGCTCGAACAGCAAGCCCTCGTGCCGATGTTCGGGGAACATCCGGTGGAACTTGGACTGGCCGGGCAAGAAGAAGCCCTTTTTGCCCGCCTTAACGCCGACCCCCGCTATCCGCCGCTCTTCAAGGCCGCGTTTCCCGCCCAGGACGGCGCCATCAGCCTGCGCTCAATCACACAGGCGTTGGCGAGCTTCCAGCGGAGCATCACGTCGTTTAACAGCCCCTATGATCGCTACCGCTATGGCGGTGAAGCGTCGGCCATCTCCCCCGCTGCGAAACGGGGGGAGGCACTTTTTTTCTCCGAGCGGCTGGAGTGTTTCCATTGTCACGGCGGGATTACCTTCTCCAACGCCGTGACCCATGAGCGCATGGCCTTCGTCGAAGCCGGTTTTCATCAGACCGGGCTTTACAATATTGACGGCAAGGGCAGTTATCCCGCCAACAATCCCGGCGCGGTTGAGGTGACGGGCCAGCCCGTGGATATGGGGCGTTTTCGGACCCCCAGCCTGCGCAATGTTGCCGTGACCGCACCTTATATGCACGACGGCAGCATCCCCACCCTCGACGCCGTGCTTGATCATTACGCGCGCGGCGGACGGGCGAAAAGCACCCAGACCGATCAATTGATCGTTGGTTTTGCCCTCTCAATACAGGAGAGGGCCGACCTCATAGCCTTTCTGCGCAGCTTGACCGATCAACGGCTGCTGACCAACCCAGCCTATGGCCCCCCGGGCACTGGAGTACGGTGATTGCCGCCCCCGATACCGGATCCCGTGACACCTCTCCTAGCCCAAAAACACGGCCCACACCAAGTCACTGCAGCTCCGGCTGTGGGAGGACGGGGCGTCAGGCGGGGATCGATCATGTCCCCAGCAATGATTTGTAAGCGCTGTCTTGCTCACACCTTGGCGGCATAGTTCCACGGCAGCAGGTCGTCGATCTGGCTCTGCTTATGGCCTTTGACGATGG
>NZ_JBILQX010000205.1:0-5966 GCF_044372965.1 Elstera sp.
TGCCATTCCGCCAACAGGCTGCGGGCGTGGGCGAGCGAGGTAAACAGGGTTTCGTTGAGACATTCATCCCGCAGGCGACCATTGAAGCTTTCAACAAACGCATTCTGCGTTGGTTTACCCGGCGCGATGTAATGCCAGTCGATGCGATTTTCTTGCGACCAGCGCAGAATTGCCGACGAGGTTAGCTCAGTTCCATTATCGCTCACCACGGTGCGCGGTTTGCCGCGCCCTGCAATCAGGCCTGTCAAAATCCGGGCGACCCTGGCCCCCGATAGGGACGTATCGGCGATCAGGGCTAGGCATTCGCGGGTGAAATCATCGACCACACACAGAATGCGAAAACGCCGACCGCAGACCAAACTGTCGGAGACGAAATCGAGCGACCAACGCTGGTTCGGCCCTTGAGGAAGCATCATTGGCGCGCGGGTTCCCAGCGCCCGCTTCCGGCCACTCCGGCGGCGAACCTTGAGACCCTCCTCCCGATAAATCCGCAGCAGTTTCTTGTGATTAAGCCGAAAACCCTCGCGTGCCAGCAAAATGCCCAACCGCCGGTACCCAAACCTTCGACGTTCCGCCGCCAGCGCCCGCAATCGCTGCCGCAAACCCGCATCCTGGGGCCGAGACGAACGATACCGAACCGTCCGGCGACTGACCCCAAGCAATCGACACGCCCGCCGCTCGCTCATCCCATGAACCTCACGGGCGTGCGAAACAGCCATCCGCCGCGCGGCGGGCGTTACCATTTTTTTGACGCCAAATCCTTTAAAACCGCATTGTCCAGCATGGCTTCCGCCAAAAGCTTCTTTAGCCGGGCGTTCTCTTCTTCAAGCCCCTTCAGCCGTTTGGCTTCTGAAACCTCAAGGCCGCCGTATTTCGACTTCCATTTATAGAAAGTTGCAGGGCTGATCCCGTACCGACGACAAACTTCTGCCGTCGCAAGCCCGGATTCCTGCTCCTTCAAAACCCCAATGATCTGCTCTTCTGTAAACCGTGTGCGCTTCATCTTCGTCCGACTCCTGCTGTCGGACTCTACATCAAGACGGATCCAAAATCGGGGGGCACATAAGCTCCGTTGCCCGGTCGGCGGTCATGCGCAGGTGGCATTCCGTCGCGGTTAGGCGCGCCATTTGCCCGCCGTCGGGGTCGAAGTAGAAGCCGCAGTTGGCGTCCCGATACTGCAACCAGAGGCGTTGCGCCGCTCGCAGGCTTTTCTGTCGGTCGGGTGTGAGCTGTTTCAGAAGTGCCTGGTAGCTGCGGTTAAGGCGCTGGTCCCAGAATTTTTCTTCGGCATTGATGCAGTCGATCATCGCGAAGGTGGCGCCGCCGGAGGCGTCCAGGCAGGTTTTATAGGTGTCGCTGTACGCCGGTTCCGCCGAGGCGGGCGATGCCAGGGCGAAGAGGACGCACGTCACGAGAATGGCTGTCGGTTTATTCATGATGGAATCCTTGCGGGAGAGGGGGCGTTACTGGGATTCGCCTCGGGCCTTTTTATATTCGACGTAGAGGCGCACCGATTCGACCGACAGCGGCAACATGCGGTTGCTATAAATACGGTCGAGCAGGTCGGGGTTGCCCTTGTCAGAGGCTTCGATGATTTTCGTCACCTGCGCCGCGGGCTCCCCGGCTTGTCCTGTCGCGGTCGGCCAAGAGTTCAGATCAACGATCAGGCGTTCGCCGATATAGGCGACCTCGAACCGATCCTTGGGCAGCACGACGAACTGGGCGAGGAATTCCGTCTTGAGGCCCAGGGCCTGGGCAAAAACGGGAAAGCCCGGTTCGCTGATCTGCTTGACGATGCCGATCGCTTGCAGCGCATTGACGATATCGCCGCCGCCTTGCTTTCCCGCCTCCTTGGAGAAGGTGGCGATACGCTCCGGCGTATTGGCGGCGAGATCGACCTGGCCGGTGAATTCGACAATGCGCTTGCCCTGGTCGGTCTTGAACGTGTGCCAGGATTTCGCGGTGAAATAGGCGTATCCCTCCAGGATTTTGCCGACCGGGGCGGATTTATCCTGGTCGAGATAGCCGGTTTTCACGAGGTCGAGGGCTTGCTCGTCCTCGCTTTTGAAACAGGCGGCGAGCAGCAACAGCGAGAGAACGCTCAAAAGCCGGGCGGCTTTGCGCATGGGATGGTTCCTTCGAAGAGTGGACGGAAAACGGGCGCTTACAGCACGAGGGTGGCGCCGATGGCGACGCCGATGAACAGCCCGATCGCCTGCGGGCCGATGCCCCAGAACAGCCGCGCTTTCAGCAGATCAAAGAAGCCGCCGCTGGTGAAGATGGCGTCCGGCATCACGACGCGGCGCAGGAAATCACCGATCAGCAGCCCAATGAAGCCGGTGGGAATGGCGACGATCCCGGCTAGAAGGCGCAATCCGGTGCCAGGGTCGGGCAGGTTATCCGGCGTCTTGTAGACAAAGCCGCAGAAGAGGGCGACGGCGACGGTTACAGCAAAGGAGAGGATCAGTTTTCGCTTTTCGGCTTCGTCCATAATGGTTCCTCGTAAGACGACTTGGGGGGGCGGTCTGCGTCCCGTGTTAGCAGAACACCCCGCCGGATTTCGGCGGGGGGACGAGAGTCCGGGCTGCGGATGGCAGTCTCGGAAGGGCTCAATAATCGGAAATATATATCCTATTATAGGATATTTCGAGTTAAAAGACGGTAAGCTTGTGCAGGCCGAGGGCTGTAAGCTGGGCCTCGCTGCCTATTGGAAAACGGCTTGAACCTTGGCTTCGGAGTGACAGAATGCGCTGGGGGAGAATTTCAGACTGCGGATCGCAGGTTAGTCTTTGTCTTGCTCAGGCAGATTCCGGTCATGTACCGGGACGGGCACGAGGAGAAGACCATTTGCTTTGGGGACCAGGGTGAATTCTTGACCCGGTTGCCATTGCCGGGCCGCGCACAGGGCTTGCGGCAGAGTAAGTTGGAATTTGGCGGACAGTGTCCCGATTTCAGGTTTCGACATAGCACGCTCCTTCTTTCATCGTGATACAGAGATGGCGGGGTGTCGCGCCAACCGGCGTGCGCTTTGGATCGGCACTATCCCACTTTGGGTTATCATAAGGGAAGTAGGGAAGGTGGGCCGCGAGAGGCCCATGAAAACCACCCATTCCCTCCTTTACCGCCAAATCCTCGCCGCGCTGGTCGACACGCGCAAAGCGAAGGGAATCACCCAGGTCGATCTGGCGCGACGACTCGGCAAGCCGCAATCCTTCGTCTCTAAATTCGAGAACGGCGAGCGGCGGATCGATGTGGCCGAGTTCATCGAGATTTGCCGAGCGATGCAGGTCGACGCGCTGGGGCTGCTGGCGCCAATCTGTGGGGATACTGGCGGGAATTAGCGGGTCTCAGGGACCGTTGGGGATGATCGTCCCATCGGGCCGCTTCGCGATGACACCGACAGGGAAAACGGGTGAATGCCTCTAGCCCCAACACTCACCGAAATCTGGAGGGGTGCGACCTTAGTCTATAATGGTTGCAATCTTACGGAGAAAAACCATGTGCCGCGCAATTGGCTTTCTGGTGGTAGCAGGCTTCGCTTTGTTCGGGGCCTCGAAGTTTATTGAGGATCACGTCGTCCTGGACGGAGAAGACCCTGACCAACTGAAGGGGGGCACGGACGACAGTCAGATTAATGCCCTGCGCGTTGTAACCGGCCAAGAACCCGCCTGATACCACTCAACGGCCCGGCAGCGATGCCGGGCCGTGTCACAGCAGATCTCCCCGCTTCGAAGCCGCGGTTAGCCGCGTTCGGTATAAGGGTTTCGATCTTCAGTTTGGGCGCCAGCCAACGTGAAAGCCCGGAGAAAATCGAGCGCGGCTACCATCACGGTTTCGTCGTCGATTTCGCCGATTGGGCCGCGCTCGCTGCCTATCAAGCGCACCCCGACCATCAAGCTCTGGGGGCGAAGCTCGTCGAGAATGCCAGTGGCGGCCTCGACGGCATTCTCGTCTTCGATCTGCCCGTTTCCCTCTGAGTGTTTGGGAGAATCCCTATGTCCAGCCTCTTGCTGCCCGCCGTTGGCGGTGCGCTGACGCCCTTTACCCTGTCGCCCGCACAAGAATTCCCCAAGCCATCGGTGGCCTTCAATCGCATTGCCCTGTCGGCGGCCCATGTGGTTGCCGATCCCTTTGCCGATAATGCCCCCTGGTTCAACCCGCCCGCGATTGACTGGGACAAGACGATTGCATACCGCCGCTATCTCTGGTCGCTCGGGCTGGGCGTGGCCGAGGCGATGGATACGGCCCAGCGCGGTATGGGGCTGGATTGGGGCCAAGCGCAGGAGTTGATCCGCCGTAGTCTCGATGCCGCGCGGGATTTCCCCGGTGCTATGGTTTTCTCGGGCGCGGGAACCGATCATCTTGCGCCTGCCGGGGCTACTCTCGACGATGTGATTGCCGCCTATGAAACCCAGTGCAGCACGATTGAAGCCCTGGGCGGGCGGATCATTCTGATGGCCAGCCGGGCGCTGGCGAAAGCCGCTACCCGCCCGGAGGATTACGCCACGGTCTACGGCCGGATTTTGCGGCAGGTAAAACAGCCGGTTATTCTGCATTGGCTGGGCGATATGTTCGATCCGGCGCTGACGGGCTATTGGGGCACGACCGAGTTTCCGCCCGCGCTGGAGGTTTGCTTAGGCATTATCGCCGAGCATGCCGATAAGGTGGATGGCATTAAAATTTCCCTCCTGGATAAGGAGAAGGAAATTCAGATGCGCCGCCGACTGCCGCCCAGCGTGAAAATGTATACCGGCGACGATTTCAACTATGCCGAATTGATCGGCGGTGACGCGCACGGGTTTAGCCATGCGCTGCTGGGAATTTTTGACGCCATCGCCCCGGCGGCGTCGGCAGCCTTAAGCGCGCTCGCGGCGGGGGACCGGGCCACGTTCGAGACTCTGCTGGCTCCCACAGTGCCGCTCTCGCGCCATATCTTCAAAGCGCCGACGCAGTTCTATAAAACCGGCGTGGTCTTCATGGCCTATCTAAACGGCCATCAGGATCATTTCACCATGATCGGCGGGCAGCAGAGCGCCCGTTCCCTGGTCCATCTCGCCGACCTCTTCCGCCTCGCCGATGCGGCGGGGTTGCTGAGCGATCCCGACCGGGCCGCCCGGCGGATGCGCCAAGTTCTGGCCGTCTACGGAATCGAGGCATAGGCCGATGACCGCTCTATCCCCGCACGACATTCTGCGCAGCCTGTTCGACACGGCGGTGGTGGCGGCGCAACCCGCCCAGGCGCTTGCCGCCGCCCTGCCGCCCCCGCCGAAGGGGCGCACCTTTGTCGTCGGGGCGGGGAAGGCGGCGGCGGAAATGGCGGCAGCGCTGGAGAGCCTTTGGCCGGGGCCGCTCGCTGGCCTCGTCGTCACCCGCTACGGCCACGGCGCGGCAACCCGCTCGATTGAGGTTCTGGAGGCCGCGCACCCGGTTCCCGATGCCGCCGGACAGGCCGCAGCCCAGCGGTTGCTGGCGCTGGTCGGGGAGGCCGGGCCGGACGATCTTATTCTCGCGCTTATCTCCGGGGGTGGGTCGGCGCTTTTGGCCCTGCCGCCGCCGGAGGTGCCCCTAGCCGATATCCAGACGCTGTATCGGCTGTTATTGGCGTCGGGCGCGGATATCGCGCAGATGAACCGGGTTCGCAAGCACGTCTCGGGAATCTTGGGCGGGCGTCTTGCCGTCGCAGCGCCGCATACGCCGATGGTGAGCCTGCTGATCTCCGATGTTCCGGGGGATGATCCGGGGCTTATCGCCTCCGGCCCGACGGTGCCCGATGTATCCGACCGTGCCGGAGCGCAGGCGATTCTCGCCCGTTACGGCATTGATCCCGGCCCAGCGCTGCGGGCGTGGCTGGCATCGCCTTTGGCCGATACCCCCGCCCCCGATCATCCGGCCTTCGCCAATAAGCAGGTGCGGGTCATCGCGAGCCCGCAGCAGAGCCTCGCGGCCGCAGCGGCGCGGGCGGCGGC
>NZ_JBILQX010000041.1:0-24023 GCF_044372965.1 Elstera sp.
CGGGGCTGCCGTGCCGATGATCTCCGGGCGGGGCTTGGGGCATACCGGCGGCACGCTGGATAAGCTGGAAAGCATTCCCGGTTACAACGCCATCCCCTCGCCGGAACTCTTCGCCAAGGTGACGAAAGAGGTCGGCTGCGCCATCATTGGCCAAACCAGCGCCATGGCTCCCGCCGATAAGCGCCTCTACGGCATCCGCGACGTGACGGCGACGGTGGAATCGATCCCGCTGATTACCGCCTCGATCCTGTCGAAAAAACTTGCCGCCGGGCTCGACGCCCTGGTGATGGATGTGAAGTTCGGCTCCGGCTCCTTCATGGGCGCGCTGGACCGCTCGCGCGAGTTGGCCCAAAGCATTGTCACCGTCGCCAATGGCGCGGGCTGCCCCACGCGGGCGCTGCTGACCGATATGAATGAGGTGCTCGGCACGACAGCGGGCAATGCCGTGGAAGTGGTGGAAGCGCTCGACTATCTCACCGGCACCCGCCGCGAGGCGCGTCTACACGCTGTTACCATCGCACTTGCTGCTGAAATGCTGCTGGCGAGCAAGCTCGCGCATGATCTGGCCGATGCCGAAGCCAAGGCCGAAGCGGCGCTGGCCTCCGGTGCCGCCGCCGAGGTTTTTGCGCGCATGGTCGTCGCCTTGGGTGGCCCCGCCGATCTGTTTGAAAAACAAGCCCAGTATCTGCCACTTCCCGCCCTGACCGTCGATATTCCCGCCCCGCGCGCCGGGATTGTAACGGCGATCGACACGCGCGAAATCGGCCTTGCCGTAGTCGCCATCGGCGGCGGGCGCACCCGCTCCGCCGATCCGGTCGATCCCTTGGTCGGGCTAACCGAAATCGTCGGCCTCGGTGCTTCGGTCGGCCCCGGCCAGCCGCTCGCCCGGCTGCATGTGCGTGATGCCGCCCAAGCCGCGCGGGCAACGGCGATGGTTCAGGCGGCCTTCACGCTTGGCGATGTTGCGCCGGTCAGCGGGCCGATTGTGGCGGAACGGTTGGGGTAGGGGTTAACCCTCTTCGAGTAGGACGCGCAGAACATTGCGCCGCGCATCAATCACGCGGAGGACGATGAGTTGCGTGTTCGATATCTTATAGAAGATGAGGGAATGTTCCGAGGGGAAGGACCTTAATCCGACCACCAGGTCGTCCCGATTCTTGCCCAGGTTTGGAGTTTGGCAGAGCAAGGCGCACAGCCGCTCCAAACGGCTCACCACTGCCAAGGCTACCGGCGCTCCATGACGGCCCGCAAGATCGTCGTAAAGATCTTCCAAATCACTTAGTGCCGCGGGAGAAAATCCGAGATGGAGCCCGCGCTTAGCCGCCATAGCGACGCTTCAACCGCTCGAAAACGACCGCGCCAGGGATGGGCTCGCCACTCTCCAGTCCCTCCTGCACTAGGCGACGGATTTCTTCCTTGGCTTGAACCGGGTCGTACCAAGTTTCCAACGCCGCCCGCGCGGCCGCCGTGACGCTCGGATAAGTCCCGGCATCGACCGACGCCTGAAGCTTGGCGGCGGTGTCGCTATCGATTGTCACGGTCAGGGTTTGGGTCGGCGTGATCATGCCCCAGTGAAGCACAGGAAGCCGAAAAACGCCAGACTCGCCCCCTATTGCAGCGTTACCGTCACCCGCCGATTGCGTGGCTCGGCGACGCCATCTGGGGTGGGGATCAGCGGGTTGCGTTTACCGTGGGAGGAGATGGCAACGCTCGCTTGATTGAGGTTTCCCTCGGCCAAGCGCTTCGCCACAACCTCCGCCCGCTCGCGCGACAGGGTTAGATTCAGCGCGTCCGAGCCAGTCGCATCGGCATGGCCGGTGACTTCCAAATGCGGGAAGGGCCGCAGCGAGAGTTCCGCCAGAATGGTCGGAATCAGCGCGGCAGACTCCGCCGTCAGAGTCGCCGTACCGCTTTCGAAATAGAGAATGTAATTCACCGGCGTGGTCGGCAGGGCCGCCAGCGCGCTGCCCCAGGTTTCGCGGATTGCCGCTTCGGTCAGAACCGTCGGCGCGGCGGGGGTGCCGCCCTTGGTATCGAAGCGGGTCGATTGCAGGGGCGCGTCGAGAAGCTGGGTTGCCCCACCGGCCTCGACCGCGACCTTGCCGACACGCCCGCCGTCTTCCGGCAAAAGGGCGATGGTGGTTTGCCCGGCGCAACCCGCGAGCAGCCAGAGGGCGGCGAAGAGAACGAGCTTATTCATCCGCGTCCACCTTCACGACAAACTTGGTTCCGCGAATGCCGATATTGGCGCTGGGCGTGCTGAACTTCGTCCGGTCGGGGGCAAGGCGCGCGATCTGCCCGGTCAGCACCGCAAAGGTGCCGCGATGCAGCCGCGCGGCAAGCCCGAGTCTGTCAGCAGCCGGATCGAAAACGAAACTGTCCAGGGTCAGGCGCGCGTTCGGCCCCAAGGAGAGGGTGGTATCGTCGCGCAAGGTCACGCCCAGGCTGGCGTCGGCTGCCGTCGCCACTTGGTCGCCGGAGAGCAGATTCATGCCCGCTGTAATCGGTTCGGACTGGCCCGCGCGCGTCAGCGTGGCCGATCCAGTGAGGGTTTTCACTTGCCCCGCAATAGCAGGCGGCTCTTGCGCAAACCCCACGCCGGAGGTGCCCACAAGGCCCACGGCCACAGCGGCACAGATATAACGTCCAAAAGGCCGCATTCGAACCCTCGCGCCTGAATTGCCCGCAACAGTACCAAACGCCGAAGCATCGGCCTAAAAAAAAGGGAGGCCAGAGCCCCCCTTCTTCGTTTATTCCGCCCCGGTCATCCCGGCGAAGAAATCATTGCCCTTATCGTCGGTGACGATAAACGCCGGGAAATCGACCACATCGATCTGCCAAATCGCTTCCATACCCAGTTCGGGATATTCCAGAACCTCGACCTTCTTAATGCAATCCTGTGCCAAACGCGCCGCCGGGCCGCCGATGGAGCCGAGGTAGAAGCCGCCGTATTTGTGGCAGGCGTCGCGCACGGCTTTCGAGCGGTTGCCCTTGGCGAGGCTGATGAAGCTGCCACCCGCTGCCATAAAGGTTTCGATATAGGAATCCATCCGCCCGGCGGTCGTCGGCCCGAAGGAGCCCGAGGCGAAGCCTTCCGGGGTTTTGGCGGGGCCAGCGTAATAGATCACCTTTTCCTTGATATACTCGGGCAGGCCTTGGCCGGCATCCAGCCGCTCCTTCAGCTTGGCATGGGCGATGTCGCGCGCCACAACGATGGTGCCGGTCAGGGAGAGGCGGGTTTTGATCGGATATTGCGACAGAATCTTGCGGATTTCCGCCATCGGCTGATTGAGGTCGATCTGAACCACATCCCCCGCCGCGTGCGCGTCGGTGATTTCCGGCAGATATTTGGCCGGGTCGGTTTCGAGTTGCTCCAGAAACACGCCGTCCGCCGTGATCTTGCCCAAAATCTGCCGGTCCGCCGAGCAGGAGACACCGAGCCCGATGGGGCAGGAAGCCCCGTGGCGCGGCAGGCGGATCACGCGAATATCGTGGCAGAAATATTTACCGCCGAACTGCGCGCCGATCCCCATTTGCCGCGTGAGTTCCAGCACTTGCGCTTCCAATTCCCGGTCGCGGAAGGCCTGGCCGAACTTATTACCTTCGGTCGGCAGATCGTCGAGATAACGGGCGGAGGCGAGCTTCACCGTCTTCAAGCACATTTCCGCCGACGTGCCGCCGATGACGATGGCAAGATGGTAGGGCGGGCAGGCGGAGGTTCCGAGCGTGCGGATCTTCTCGTCGAGAAACTTCAGCAAGGCCGTAGGGTTCAGCACGGCGCGGGTTTGCTGATACAGATAGGTCTTATTCGCCGACCCGCCGCCCTTGGCCATGAAGAGGAACTTATAAGCGTCGCCTTCGGTCGCATAGAGATCGATCTGCGCGGGCAGATTATCGCCGGTATTAACCTCCTGATACATGGTCAGCGGCGCGGTTTGGCTGTAGCGCAGATTGGTTTCCAGATAGGTCTTGCGAATGCCTTCCGAGAGCGCCGCCTCGTCGCTGAAGCCAGTGAAGACGTTCTGGCCCTTCTTGCCCATCACGATGGCGGTGCCAGTATCCTGGCACATCGGCAGCACGCCGCCCGCCGCGATATTGGCGTTCTTCAGCAGATCGAGCGCGACGAACTTATCGTTCGGCGAAGCTTCAGGATCATCGAGAATCGCCTTCAACTGGGCGAGATGGCCGGGGCGCAGCAGATGCGACATTTCATGAAACGCTGCCGCCGTCAGCGACACAATCGCCGCCCGGTCCACCACGAGCAGCTTCCGGCCCGCAACCTCCTGCACCGAAACACCCGCGTCGGTCAGTTTGCGATAGGGGGTCGTATCGGTTCCGTGCGGGAACATCGGATGAAACTCGAACTCGGCCATCACAGGATCCTTCTTCGTTGAGCGGCAGCTTTGGCGAGGGTTTTAAACGGGCAGCGCCCTGCCGTAAACCGCGCGAATTAACCCACCTTACCGCGCGCCGCCACCGGCAGCACGTCCACCACCTGCTCACCCGACACGAGATAGACGATATCAAAGAGATTGGTGACGACGCAGGCATGGTTTGGCAGCACGCGCACGCGGTCGCCCACCGCCACCCCACCGGGAGCCGCAGAGAGATCCAGCACGCCATGCTCCTCACTGAGCCCCGTCAGGCGCAGCTCGGGCCGGTCGAACAGCACGCCATAGCCTTCTTGGCCGAAGAGATCGGAGGAGAGCGCCTTGCTGCCCGCATCGAGAATCGCCCGCGTCGGCGTCGGGCGGCTCACCACGGTCGTCAGAACGGTAAAGGCGCATTGATCCAGCGTTCCCGCCCCCATCGCCACCTGCGCGCGGTCGAGATAGATATAGGTGCCGGGGCGGAACTCGGTGGCGAGGGGCACCTCCCCCGCCTTGCGGTAATCGGGCGTGCCACCGGTGGAAATCTTTCGGCAGGTGAGGCTGTTGGCGGCGAGAAGTGCTACCGCGTCGGTCAACCACGCCTGACTTTCCGCCGCTTTGCCCACTTTGGGAAAGGTCATCAGCCCGTCGAAGCGCAGGCCCGGCGCGGCGGCGACCTGCTGGGCGAGGTGCAAGGCCTCGTCCTGCGTCTGCACGCCGCAACGCCCGCCGCCGGTGTCGCACTCCACCAGCACCGGCAGCGGATGGGCGGGATCGGTGAAGGCTTCGGCGAGCCCGGCGATCACGGTTGCATTATCCGCCGTCACACTGATCGAAATGCGCCCGTGCAGCGCTTTTAGCCGCGCCAGCTTTGCCGCGCCGAGGATGTTGTACGTCAGCAGAATATCGGCAATCCCGGCGTCCGCCATTACCTCCGCCTCGCCGAGCTTCTGGCAGGTAATCCCTTTCGCCCCTAGCGCGATTTGCTTTTGGGCGAAAAACGGCAGCTTGTGGGTTTTGATATGGGGCCGCAGGGCAAAGCCCTGCGCATCGGCAAAGGCTTGGGCGCGCGCCAGATTCGCTAGAGCCTTATCCACATCGATCAAAACGGCGGGCGTATCGATCTCCGCAAGCGTGCGGGGCTGAGGGAGAGACATGGGCGGCGAACTCCGGCAAAATAGGCGATAGGCCCTGGAGTTTTAGCCCCGGCACCGGGACGCCGTAAATCCCTACCGCCCGAAAGGCTTGCCATGACCGACGCTTCCTTACGCCGCGCCGTTCTAATCGTTGCCCTCGCCAATCTCGGCTATTTCGGCGTGGAGTCTGCCGTTGCTCGGCACATTGGCTCGGTCTCGCTGCTCGCCGATAGTATCGATTTTCTGGAAGATGCCGCCGTCAATTTGCTGATTCTGCTGGCGATCGGCTGGTCGGTGGCCAAACGGGCGAAAGTGGGGATGCTGCTGGCGGCCATTCTCCTCATCCCCGGCCTTGCGACGCTCTGGACGGCCTGGGAGAAGTTCTCAGCCCCGGTGCCGCCCGAACCTTGGCTGCTCTCGACCACCGGCATCGGTGCGCTGATCGTCAATCTCGGCTGCGCTTTTCTGCTGGCGAAATTCCGCCACCACAGCGGCAGTTTGACTCGCGCGGCCTTCCTCTCGGCCCGCAACGACGCCGCCGCCAATCTCGCCATCATAGCGGCGGGACTCGTCACGCTCGTCTGGGTATCCGGCTGGCCCGATTTGATCGTCGGGATCGGAATTGCGCTGATGAACGCCGATGCGGCCAAAGAAGTATGGGAAGCCGCGCGCGCGGAGCATCGGGAAGCTGAAGCTTAGCCCTCTTCCCATTCGCCGCCCAACCGCCTATATAAAGGGCGTCGAGCAATCGACTATGGCGATAAACGCTGCGTGGAATAGACGTTACGGACCCGGGGGCGGTACCCGGCGTCTCCACCATTTCCGGCCCGCGTTTTTGGGACGGCTTCTGGGGACGAAATAGGATCGACGTGCGTAATAAAGACCCAGTTTTCGCTCGGTATGGTTCCGCCGTCATCGGGCTAAACTCAGAAGTGCCAACGACAATCGTGTAGCACTCGCTGCCTAATTAATTAGGCAAGCGCGGTCCGGGGGGCACCGGGCAACAGAAGCCCCCCACTGAACCCCGTAAGCAACCCCATCATCCCTGCCAAAGCCTCGGTTCAGATCAGCATTCTTGACCCTTGCTCCCCGCCGGGCTTTTGTGGTCTGTGATGATAAAGAGCGGTACGGGCCGCGCTGCGGCAACCGCGCATGGTTTTGGAAATAGGAGGCGTAGAACATGCCCATCAATCTGCTTCGCTACGACCGCATGATCGAAGAAGCATTGCGGGGAGTGGTCCGCCGGGCGTTGCGCATGGTGGCCGCCACCGGCTTGCCGGGATCGCACCATTTCTTCATCTCGTTCCGAACCCATGCCGACGGCGTGCAGATCGCCGATTACTTGCGCGAACGCTACCCGGATGAAATGACCATCGTGGTGCAACATCAGTTCTGGGGCCTGGACGTAACCTCAGAACAGTTCAGCATCACGCTGAGCTTCAACGATGTGCACGAGCGGCTAGTTATTCCGTTTGCCGCTATCACATCCTTCGCCGATCCCGCAGCCCAGTTCGGCTTGCAGTTCCAGCAGGCCACCGCCGCGCTGGATGGGGAAGAGGCAACCGAGGATAAGAGCGGCAAGGCCGCAAAACCCGCCGTTCCCGCTGTCGCCCCCACCCGCCTGCCGGTCGCCAAAAGCGATGCGAAGGCGGAGGGCGAGGCCCCGGCTGAAAATGCTGAAAGCGCGAAGGAAGAGGGCAAAGAGGGCGAGCCCAAAGAAGGCTCGGTCGTGTTCCTCGATCAGTTCCGCCGCAAATAATAACTAACCGCGGCGCTTGTTTCCTCTAACGGTCCTGGGGAGGGGCCGTTGCTATGGCTCTCACGCGCCTCTTGGTGTCGGCCTGTCTGCTCGGGCAGAAGGTTCGTTATAACGGCTCTGACAAATATCTTGACGATCGGCTGCTGACCCTATGGCAGCAGCAGGGGCGGATCGTGGCGATCTGCCCGGAGGTTGCCGCCGGGCTGCCCACCCCGCGCCCGCCCGCCGAAATTCGCCCCTCGGATGGCCGCATCTTTGAGGATACCGGCGCGGACGTAACCGAGATTTTCGAAACCGGCGCGCAAATCGCCCTCACCGTCGCCCAGCGCGAAGCCTGCCGCTTTGCCTTGCTGACCGACGGCAGCCCATCCTGTGGCGCGAGTTTTATTTACGACGGCAGTTTTAGCGGGGCGCGGGTGCCTGGGCAGGGGCGCACGGTTGCCCTGCTGCGCCGCCACGGCATTGCGGTTTATGCACCGTCCGAGATCGACACCTTAGCGATAGCCCTTGAGCGTGAGGATTGCCGCGCATGATGACCTCCGTGCAAATGCGCGTGTTCCTGACCTTCGCGGCGGGCTATTTCCTCTCCTACCTCTACCGCACGGTCAATGCCGTGCTATCGCCGGACCTGACGCGCGACCTAGCCCTGTCGCCCGCCGATTTGGGGCTGCTGACCTCCGCCTATTTCATCACCTTCGCCCTGTTCCAGGTACCGCTCGGGTTGCTGCTCGATAAGTTCGGGCCGCGCCGGGTACAGGCGGCGCTGCTGATCTTCGCCGCCTTGGGAGCCGCGGGGTTCGCCATCGCCCAAACCGTGCCGACGCTGATTCTCGCCCGCGCCCTCATCGGCCTCGGCGTCTCGGGCTGCCTGATGGCCGGGTTCAAGGCGCTGGTGCTCTGGTTCCCGCGCGAAAAACTCCCCTTGTGGAACTCCCTCTACATGGTCGCGGGCGGGCTGGGCGCAACCATGGCCGCCACCCCGGTGGAACTTGCGCTGCACATCACCGATTGGCGCGGCGTGTTCTGGGGGCTTGCGGGCCTGACGCTGCTCGCTGCCCTCGCCATTGCCGTGCTGATCCCGCCGCCGCCCACAGAAACGGCCCCACCGCAAGAAAGCCTTTGGGCCGGGTTCAAGGCGATTTACGGTTCTGCCCTCTTCTGGCGTATCGCGCCGATGGCCGCCGCCTGCCAAGGGGCCTATCTCGGCTACCAAGCCCTGTGGATCGGCCCATGGGTGCGCGAGGTGCAAGGGCTCGACCGGCTCGCCGCCGCCAATGTTGTCACCAGTTCAGCCGTGGGCATGGCGATCGGCTTCTTCTCCCTCGGCCTCATCGCCGAAGCCGCGCGCCGCAAGGGCATCGGCCCGCTCACCGTGGGGCGGATCGGTATGAGCCTCTTCACCCTCGTCCAACTCGCCCTACTGCTGCGCCTGCCGCTGCCCCCCGCCCTGCTCTGGGGCCTTTTTGGCGCGGTCGGCACGTCCAGCATGATGTGCTATGCCTATCTCTCGCAAACCCTGCCCGCCCATCTCGCCGGGCGCGTGAACACCGCCATCAATCTGCTTGCCTTCACCGCCGCCTTTACCGTGCAGACTGGCATTGGGGCCTTGGTGAGTAGACTCGGGGTCGAGGGGCAATACTGGGGATTGGGGCTTTGTATTGGCGCGCAATTCCTTGGGTTGGCGTGGGGATTACGGCCTTCCCAAGCAAAGGTTTGATTCATTTTTAATAAAAAAATCTTATTTTCCTCTTAAAGAAATAGAAACCACGCCACCCTAGAATATAGCGAGTTTCGATTTAGGGGGACTGACAGCGCCGTCCCCTGCCCTCGAAAAACACGCCCCTGGGGATGAGCCATGTTCAAAACATCGACCTCTGCGCTTCTGGTGTCCATTCAGTCCATCATGCTGACGGGTCTCATCCTCGCTGCCGGGGCGCTCGCCGTTCGCGCGTGGCATAATTATGGTCTCGCTGTGCAGATCGAAGAAAGCGCGGTGCTCAACCGCGCGCTTCTGAACGGCACCATCGGCGTTCGGGCACAGATTGCCGAAGGGCAAACGGCGCTCGCAACGGATACCTCCGCCGCCACCCGGCTAGAAGCAGCCCGCGCCGCCGCCACCCAGGCCTTCACGGCGGCGATGCTGGCCTTTCATCCCGTCGCGCTCGCCGATAAAGCCGCCCTTCAAGCCAAGTTCGATCAAAGCTGGGAGAACCAGAAACGCAATTGGCCGCTTGTTACCGATCAGTTCAGCAAAGCCCCGGCGCAACGCAGCCTGACCGCCGCCGATCCGCTGTGGACCGGCATCCGCGAAACGGTAGCCCTGCTGGAGAGCACTGGCAGCGCCGTCGGCAATCAAGTGCGCATGCAAGACCCGGTTCTCGCCGATATGCTGCGCGTGCGCGAAGGCGCGTGGCAGCTCCGCGATAGTTTCGGGAGCCAATGCTCCTTACTCCGCCCCAGCATTCTTCAGAATAAGACGCCCACGCCGGAAATCCTCGCGCGCTGGCATGCGGGCAAAGGGGCCTTTGGCGTCGGGCAACAGGTGCTGATCGACTATGCCGCCCGCACAGGCGTTCCGCAGGCCTTGGTTACGCAGATCGGTGCCGCGCAACGGGCGATTGCCGAGGCTCAGCCGAAAATGGATGCGCTCGTTGCCGGGATTGATGGCAGCGGCACCGCTAAGACCAATGCGGAAACCTATCGAAATATCTGCAATGGGCCGTTCGATACAATCGTCCGCGTTGCCACCCTCGCCCTCGACGAATCGGTTGCCTATGCTAACCAGCAGCAACAAGTCGCCCTCTGGGCGCTGATTCCGGCGCTGCTCGGACTTGTCGCAGCCCTCGCGATTTCCCTTCTCGGCTTTCTTACGATCACCCGCCGCCTGCGCGCGCCGCTCAATCGACTGATGGGCTCCATCGCCCTTCTGGCCCAGCGTGATTATAGCACGCCCGTCGCCGCCCTCGCCCGCCGCGACGAATTGGGCCGCATGGCCGACGCGCTCGAAGCCCTGCGCCTCAGCGCCCTCGACGCCGAGCGTTTGGGCCGCGAAACCGCCGAACGCCAAGCCGCCGAAATGGCCCGTGCCCGTACTGTCCAGACCCTCAGCCAATCTTTCCAAACCCACGCCGCCATGCCCTCGACCGGATTTTGAGAGCCTCGGCACAGCTTACCGAGACCTCCGCGATCATGCGGACGGTGGCGAGCGATACCAGCGGCCAAGCAACCCTGGTCTCCAATGCCGCCGAGGAAACTTCCAGCAGCATTCAAACCGTTGCCGCCGCGACGGAAGAACTGTCAACCTCCATCGCCGAAATCTCCCAGCAGGTCACCAGCAGCGCCGATCTGGCCCGCAGTGCCGCCGCCCGCGCCGAAACCACCAATGCCACCGTGGAAGCTTTAAGCATCGGCGCGCAGAAAATCGGCGACGTGGTGAAACTTATCACCGATATCGCGGCGCAGACCAATCTTCTGGCGCTGAATGCCACGATCGAAGCCGCGCGAGCCGGCGACGCAGGGAAGGGCTTTGCGGTGGTGGCAAGCGAAGTGAAGAATCTGGCCGGCCAAACCGCCCGCGCCACCGATGAAATCGCCGCGCAAGTCCAGCAAATCCAGTCCACCACCGCCGAGGCCGTCAGCGCCATTCTCGGCATTACTCAAATGATCCGCAGCATTAGCGAAGGCACCTCCGCCATCGCCGCCGCCGTGGAAGAGCAAGGAGCCGCCACGCGCGAAATCAGCAGCAACGTCCAGCGCGTCGCCCAAGGGACCGCCGAAGTCACTTACACGATCGCCGACCTCGCCAAAGCCAGCGGCCAAACCGGCGCGGCCTCCCACCAAGTCGAAGCCGCCGTCGAAACCGTGGCAAAGGAACAGGAATCCCTGCGCCACTCGGTTGAAAGTTTTCTGACGGGGGTTCAGGCGGCATAGGGAGGAAGTCGCGGACGCGATGCGGGGGCCTGCCCCCGCGCCCCCGCCCAAGGGCGCAGCCCTTAGGGAACGCTATTCTGAATTGGACTGTCTAATCCAACCTCTGGCACAAGGTATGCACTGAATTAAAAATACTGGGGTCGGTTAATTTCTTAAAATTCTCACTGAGATGAATGGTCTTTGGATCAATTTGGTAAATATAATATATATTCTTTCCCTTTTTATAGGGAGTATCGTCCGTTGATTCATCGAAACTCTGATAATGAATCTTATAAAGTGTCACCTTCCTGCCGCGCGTCATCTCAACATCGCCAACAGCATCCATCATGTCGGAATAAGCATTATCCAGCGAATCCGTCATCGAATACCCGATCAGCCAAAGCCGCTCATCTTCTTTCCAACCGATCAAGAAGCCCTCAAAGGTTGCCCCCTCGCCCTGGCAGTCCCGAGCCCAAACGCCTTCGAGCGGTTTAAGAGCGGAGTATTTAACGGATGCCGCCGCCGGCAGAGCGCAAACCCCCAGCGCCAGAGCCCCCGCAATCACCCTTCCGCCGAACCGTGCCATTCTGCTTTTCCTTTCACTTCCACAATCCGCCCGTCTTCCACCGTAAACACCTGATCGGCGTGGCGGATGGTGGTCAGCCGGTGGGCAATCACGAGCGTGGTGCGGCCCACGGCGATAGTCTCCAGGCTGCGCTGAATGGCGGCTTCGGTCTCATTGTCCACGGCGGAGGTGGCTTCGTCGAGCACCAGAATCGGCGCGTCTTTTAGGATGGCGCGGGCGAGGGAGAGGCGTTGGCGTTGGCCGCCCGACAGCTTCTGACCGCGCTCGCCGACCAAAGTATCGTAGCCCTGGGGCAGGCTGAGGATGAACTCATGGGCTTCGGCGAGCCGGGCCGCGCGTTCGATATCCTCTTGCGTCGGCACCCCCTCGCGCCCCACCGCGCCATAGGCGATATTCTCGCCCACGGTGCCGTCGAACAGAAATACATCCTGGCTGACGAAGCCGATGGCCCGGCGCAAATCGCGGATGCGGAGACTTGAAATCGGCTGCCCATCGAGCAACACCTGCCCCTGGCTCGGCTCATAAAAGCGCATCAGCAGCTTTGCCAGCGTGCTTTTGCCCGATCCCGTCGTGCCGATAAAAGCCGCGACTGTGCCCGCTGGGATATGGGCCGACACCGCCTCCAACACCCGGTCGCGCCCGGCATAAGCGAAGGAAACGGCGTCAAACCGAACCTCGCCCCTCACGTCGGCCAGCGCCAACGGCGTGCCGTGATCGTCCGCCGGGGCTGCCGTATCGAGCAAATCGAGCACGCGGCGGGTAGAGGCCATCGCACGCTGATAGAGATCCACCGTCGCGCCCATTTCGGTCAGCGGCCATAAGAGGCGCTGGGAGAGGAAAATCAGCACCGAATAGGCCCCAACCGCGAGCTTATCCTCCAGCGCTAACCAGCCGCCGTAGACCAGCGTCACCATGAACCCGGAGAGCACCGCCATCCGCACGACCGGAATGAAGGCCGACGACAGTTTGATCGCCTCCCCATTCGCCGCCCTATAATTCTGGCTGTCCACGCCCAGCGCCTCGGCCTCGCGCGTTTCCGCCGTATAGCTTTTGATCGTGGCGATGCCGGTGAGGCTATTGGCGAGGCGGGCGGAAATCAGCCCGGCTTTCTCGCGTACTTCGGCATAGAGCGGCTCGGCCCGGCCCTGAAACCAGATGCTGCCGATAATAATCACCGGCATCGGCAGCATCGAGAGCAGCGCAATCGTCGGCTGCAGCAGGAAAAAGACGATCCCGACGCCTAAGCACCCCGTGGTGATTTGTAGAATCTGGTTCGCGCCGTTATCGAGAAACCGTTCGAGCTGGTTAATATCATCGTTCAAAATAGACACCAGCGCGCCGGTGGAGCGATCCTCGAAAAACCCCATATCCAGTTTCTGCACATGGGCAAACGCATCCAGCCGCAACTCGTGCTGCATGGTCTGCGCGAGCCGCCGCCAGGCCAGTTGATAGAGATATTGAAACAGCGACTCGCCGCCCCAGACCAGCAAGGTCAGCACGCCGAGCAACCCGACCTGCCACACCGGATCGGCCAACCCCAGCGAGGCCAAAAACGATTGATCGCGCCGCACGACCACGTCGACCGCCGCCCCAATCAGAATTTCCGGGGCCAAATCGCACAGCTTGTTCATGATCGAACAGAAAATCGCCCAGCGCATTTGCGGGCGATGCCGGAAGCCGTAGCGGTAGAGGCGACGCAGGGGCGCACGCGGGTCGAGTAAGCTCATGAGGAAACTCAAGTTCGGGCAAAAACAAGACCCGACCCTAATCTGAACCCCGTTAAGCTGTCGCCCTATAAATCCAGATGGCTTCCATCGCAAAAGGGCGGTTTTTTTGTGGCCTTGCAGCCGCAAAACCGCACCGGCATATCGGCGCTGGGTTTAAATTGTAACGGGGCAAGCCCTGTTCCGGCGTGCGATCCATCACAAAATGGTTGCTTGGCGCTACGGCCGCATTTGCACCACCAGTAGCTTTCCCCGGCTTTCAGGGAAACGGTGATGGGTTCTTTCAGAGGAGAAACGGACACTGGGGGCACCTCGTGTCGGAATGAATAGGAATTGAAACGTTAGTACACTCGGGCTGACCTTGCAGCCCCTCATTCGGCGCGCTACCGTGCGCTGGCCCATTAGCGCAGTGTTGCGCCTCACCGATTTCATTGGTCCTAAAGGTTATTCGAAATGTCGCTGTCCGAGGCCCAACTGGCCGAGATTGAAACCGCCCGCGCCGCCCGCTTCGAAACCCGCCGGGCTAGCGTTCCTGCCCTCGAAGAGATGCTGTTCACCGCCCTGCCGGTGCTGGACCATGGCTTTGTGCGCGTGATCGATTATATGGGCGATGATGCCGCCGTGGTGCAGGCCGCCCGCGTTTCCTATGGCCGAGGCACGCGCAAGGTTTCGGAAGATAAGGCGCTGATTAAGTACCTCATGCGCCACCGCCATTCGACGCCGTTCGAAATGTGCGAAATCAAATATCACGTCAAACTGCCAATCTTCGTCGCCCGCCAGTGGATTAGGCACCGCACCGCCAACGTCAACGAGATTTCGGCGCGCTATTCGATCCTCGATAAGGAATTTTACCTGCCCCGCCCGGAAGATTTGGCGGCGCAATCGTCGGTCAATCGGCAGGGGCGCGGCGATATACTGGAGGCCGAACAAGCCGCCCTGGTGCTCGATCTGCTGCGCGACGATGCCGAGCGCACCTATCGCAACTACGCCTGGATGCTGAACGAAGAGGAGGCCGAGGATCATGATCCCCATCGCCCCGGCCTCGCGCGCGAGCTTGCCCGCATGAACCTAACCCTCAATACCTATACCCAATGGTATTGGAAGACCGATCTGCACAATCTGCTGCATTTCCTATCCTTGCGCGCCGATGCCCACGCCCAATATGAAATCCGGGTTTATGCTGAAGCGATGCTGGAGAGCGTGAAGGCCTGGGTGCCTGGGTGTTATGAAGCCTTCTCCGACTATCGCCTGGGGGCCGTGTCGCTCTCGGCGGGCATGCTGGCGGTCGTCAAACGCCTGCTTGCGGGCGAGGCCGTGACGCAAGACACCAGCGGTCTTGGTAAGCGCGAATGGGCCGAGTTGATGATCTCCCTCGACCGGCCGGGGGCATAGCGGATGATCCCCCCGTTGCCCGAGCCGCTTCACACCGCCTGGACCGCAACGCGCTATATGTTTGCCGCGCGCGGGGTGCTGTTCGAGGCGCGCATCGGGCAAGTCAGCGCCTCGATTAGCAAATTCCTGACCGAGCATAATGCGACAGCCGGAATTTTCCTCTCGGCCTTCAATCCCGGTCTTCCAGCGGCTGGAACCGTTTCGGACGAGATGTATCCGCTGCTTCAGCCGGAAGAAAATGCGGCGTTGCTAGAGCAACTCTGGAGCTTGCTCGGCACCTCTGGCGTGCGCTGGTTTCCCCACGTTGGCCTGCCCGATAGCACCGATTGGCCGCCCGAAGAGGGGGCGTTTATTCTGGAAGAGGCGGGGTTCGATCCCCAACGCCTCGCCCGCAGTTTCCGCCAACGGGCCTATGTCCGCGTTGCCCGCAATCAGCCCGCTACACTGGAACTTGTCGCCCCCGCGACGGCCTGAATCCCCGAGTTAAGGAGCACCCCTATGGTCCCCGTTTCGGCCCTGATCGATTCCAATTTTCATGGCGGCGCGATTACCGTCGTTTCTACCGACGATGTGCGCGCGATCGAGTTGCGCCTGCGGCCCGACAATGCCTCGGAATTTGCCCAATGGTTCTACTTCCGCGTTCATGCGCCGCGCGGGGTTGAACAGGTTCTGCATCTTCGCGGGGTTGAAACCGCCGCCTTCCCGAAAGGTTGGCCCGACTATCGCGCCTGCGTATCGGCAGACGGCGAAGACTGGCGGCGCACGGACACCAGCTTCGATGGTTCGACGCTGACGATCCGCCACACGCCGACGACCGATGTAACCGCGTACGCTTATTTCGCCCCCTATTCCGCCGAAGATACGCAGCGCCTCATCGGGCGGGCGGCGCGAGATCCGCGCGTGTCGGTCGATATTTTGGGACTATCGCTCGAAAATGCGCCAATCCATCGGCTGGTGGTGAAAGACCCGACCAATAAGGGCGGGCGTCCGCCGGTGTGGTTGGTCGCGCGCCAGCATCCCGGCGAAACTATGAGCGGCTTTTTCCTCGAAGGCTTCCTTGGGCGCCTGCTCGACCCCACCGATAGCGCCGCCCGCGCGCTGCTGGCTTCGGTCGATGTGCATATCGTCCCGGACATTAACCCCGATGGGTCGCGCCGGGGCAATCTGCGCACCAATTTTGCGGGGGCAAACCTCAACCGCGAATGGGACCGCGCCACGCCGGAGTATGCCCCGGAAGCGCTCGCCGTGCGCACGGCCCTGGAGGCGACGGGCGCGTCGCAACTCCTCGACCTGCACGGCGACGAAGCGCTGCCCTACGTCCATTTCATCCCCGCCGATATGCCCGCCCCCCTGCTGGAACGCCGCGCCAAATTCGAAGGCGCGCTTCTGGTTGCCAGCAGCGATTTTCAAACCGAGCATAGCTCGACCCTGGGCGGGCCGAACAATCCGCGCCTGCTCTCGCACTGGGCGACGCGCAATCTCGATTGCCTCGCTCTCACCCTGGAACAGCCGTTCAAGGATAACGCCCTGAGGCCCGACCCGATTTACGGCTGGTCCCCCGCCCGCGCCCGCCGACTGGGGGTGGATATGCTCACCGCCTGCTGCGTTGATTTGGTGAAATAGCGGCAAGAAAGGGGGGGCCTAAACGCTCCCCCCGACGCTCTGCCAGATCGAAAGGACCAAGCGGCTCAACGGATGTTCCGGGTCTTGCGCCAAGAGCCGCGCGGTAATCGCCAGCGACATCACGACCAACATGGGCCGCACTAGCTTCGCGCCTTTCGATAGAACCAGTTTCGCGCCAAAGCGCGCGCCGATGAATTGGCCCGCCGCCAAGATCACCCCCAGCCCCCACAGCACATGCCCGCCCGCAGCCAACACGATGAAGGCCGCAACATTGCTGGTGAAATTCACCACCTTGGCATGCCCCGTCGCCCGCCGGAGCGTATAGCCCGCCAGGGTCACGTAAGCGAGCGCCCAGAAGGAGCCCGTACCGGGGCCAAAGAAGCCATCGTAAAACCCAAGGCCGATCCCGAAGATCAGCGCAAAGGCGATCTCGCTCAGCCGCCGATGGGTTTCAAACGCCCCAGCGTTTTTGGCGAACAGCATATACAGCGCAATCGCGATCAACAGAAACGGGATCAGATCGCGCAAGATCCCGGCATCAATCACCTGGAGCGTCAAAGCACCCAGGACCGACCCGATGAAGGTGGCGGCAATAATCCCCAGCATCGGGCGCACCTGCACTTCGCCGCGCCGAATAAATGTCATGCTGGCCGAAAAACTGCCAAAACACGCGCCGAGTTTGGAGGTTCCGAACACTTGCGCGGGCGTCAGCCCCACAGCGAACAGCACCGGAATGACCAGCAAGCCGCCGCCGCCCGCAATCGAATCGACAAACCCGGCCAGCATGGCGAGAAAAAATAAGGCTATCAGGACGGTCGGGGCCAAACCGTCCAGCGTTAAAAATTCGAGCATTCTTCTATCCTTCGGGAAGACTGCCAGGGGCTTTGCCCCCGACACCCCCAACCAAGGGATTTATCCCTTGGTAATCCCGTTTAATTTACTGATTTAACCGGATTCTCACGGGGCAGAACCCTTACTCTTTAAAGCGCCGCCGTTGCCGCTTCCAGCCAAACCGCCGTTTCAGCATCGACGCGCGGTAGCATGCGGCCCCGCACTTCAGCGTGGTAGCTATCGATCCACGCGCGTTCCGCCGGGGTCAGCAGGTCAGTATCGATCAGGGTACGGTCCCAGGGGGCGAAGGTGAGGGTTTCAAACCCCATAATCTCGCGCTCGGCCCCGGCCAGATCGATCTTGCGGACGATCACGAGGTTTTCGCAGCGAATGCCATAAGCCCCCGGCTTGTAATAGCCCGGCTCGTTCGAGAGGATCATCCCCGGCATCAGCGCTGCCGCCGTTCCAGTTTTCGAGATGCTTTGCGGCCCCTCGTGGACCGAGAGATAGGAGCCGACGCCGTGGCCGGTGCCGTGATCGTAATCCAGCCCATCGGCCCAGAGGAACTGCCGCGCCATCGCATCAATATGCCCGCCGGTCGTCCCCGTGGGAAAGCGCAGGGTGGCAATGGCGATATGGCCCTTCAGCACCAGCGTATAATGACGGCGCATCGCGGCGGTCGGCGTGCCGATAGCGAGCGTGCGGGTAATATCGGTGGTGCCGTCTTCATACTGGCCGCCGCTATCGATCAGATAGATTTCCCCCGGCGTCAGCTTGCGCTGCGCTTCCGGCGTCGGGCGATAATGCGGCAGAGCGGCATTCGGTCCGGCCGCCGAGATCGAACCGAAGCTGAGCCCGCGCAAGACGCCGGTTTCGCGTCGAAACGCTTCCAGCCGGTCAGCGGCAGCGATTTCAGTGAGACTGCCCGTTAGGGCCTCTTGGCTCACCCAGGCGAGGAAACGGATCACCGCCGCGCCGTCGCGCAGATGCGCTTCCCGCGTGCCGTCCAACTCCGCGTCGGTTTTGCAGGCGCGGGGAAGGGCGACGGGATCGGCCCCGCGCACGATTGTCGCGCCGGTCTTGGTGAGGGTTTCGGCGATGCCCCAGGCGCAAGCGGCGGCGTTCAGCAGCACGCGGCCGCCCTTGAACTCACGCAAGGCTTCGACAAATTCGAGCGGGTCGCGCACGCGCACGGCATTGCCCAAATGCGCCGCCACATCGGGAAGCAGTTTGCGGGCATCGATAAACCAATCGACGGTGCCATCGGCGCGGGCGAGGGCAAAGCTTTGCGCGACCGGCTTATTCGGAACATCGGCCCCGCGAATATTCAACAGCCAAGCGATGCTTTCCGGTGTCGTCATCACCGTCGCCGCCACTTTCTGCTTCTGGAGATCGGCGGCGAGCGCGCTGCGTTTGTCGGCGGAGGTGCGGCCCGCGCGGGCATCGGGATGACTGCGCACCGGCCCCAGCGGCACCGGCGGTTGCGCGTCGCCCCAGACCATATCGATGGGGTTAGGCTCGACCGGCACCAGGGTGACGCCTGCCTCAGCGAGACTATCGGCCAGCTTTTCGATCATATCGAGCGAATGCAACCAGGGATCGAAGGCAATGCGCTGCCCGGCTTTCGCGGCAGTTTGCAGCCACTCGCTCGGCGGGGTTTGAGTGAGGTGGCATTGCTCGAAGACGGTCGTATCGGTTTGGTCGCGCGCCTGTTCGGTGTAGCGGCCATCAACGAACAGCGCGGCGCGGTCGGTGAGCACAATTGCAATCCCGGCGGACCCGGTAAAGCCGGTCAGCCACGGCAGGCGTTCGGCATGGGGGGCGAGGGAATCGCCCTGGTGCTCGTCGGCGCGGGGAATGAGGAAACCATCAATGCCGGTTTGCGCCATCAGCGCGCGCAAGGCGGGAACGCGCTCGGCGAGCGGCATCGCGGGCGGCAGGTTGGCACGCGTGTCGGCCTTCAGCGCGTCCAACTCCGCGACCAGCGCCGGGGAGGGCGTATCGACCACAAGGCGCGGCCACTCGGTATCGGACACGTCCACCGACGCACTGGCCAGCCCCGCCACCAGCGCCTTCACGCTGCCAAGATCCGGCACGCCGTGTTTCGCCAGCAGCCCCGCCAACGCCTCATCGCCCTGATACACCGCCCGACACTCCGACACCGCGTTTCTCCCGGAAAGGATTTTTCGTCGCGGAAGAGGCTAGAGCGGTTTTGCGCGAAACGGAAGGGTGGAAGCGGTTTTGAACGAACAGGGGTGTCCTCAAAAAGTAACGGGCCTGCTTCCAATCTGGAAACAGGCCCGTACAGTCACAGAAGGGTCAGCTACTTTACAGCAGGCAAAGCCCCCGCGTTCGGCGCGTTGAAGAAGCGGAAGAAGCTGCTGTCCGGCGACAGCACCAGCGTCGAATCGCCCTGGCCTAGGGCCGTGCGATAGGCTTGCATCGAGCGGTAGAAGGCGAAGAACTGCGGATCTTGCCCGAAGGCATCGGCATAGACCTGCACGGCTTTGGCTTCGCCCTCGCCTCGGGTCGATTGCGCTTCCGACTGGGCGGTTGCGATAATCACCGTGCGGTCGCGGTCGGCGCGGCTGCGGATTTGCTGGGCGATTTCCTGGCCTTGGGCGCGCAACTCCTTCGCCTCACGGTCGCGTTCCGAGCGCATGCGTTGGAACACGGCGGCGCTGGTTTGATCGGGCAGATCGGCCCGGCGCAGGCGCACGTCGATGATTTCGACGCCGTAGGTCTTGGCGCGCTCGTCCACTTCCTTTTGAATTTCCGCCATCAGGGCTTCGCGCCCGTTCGACAGAATCGTGCTCATCTGCGCCGCCCCCAGCACGCGCCGGATGGAGGTATTGATGATTGGCGCGATGCGCGACTGGGCCCCTACCTCGTCGCGGACATTCTGATAGAAGGCCAGCGGATCGGTAATGCGGTAGCGCGAATAGGCATCGACCGTAATGCGCTTCTGGTCGCCCAGAATGACTTCTTGGGTGGGCGGGTCCACCTCTAGGAGCATTTTATCGTAGAAGCGCACATCTTGCATGAAGGGGATCTTCACCTGAAGCCCCGGTTCGCGCACAACGCGCACGGGGTTCCCGAACTGCGTCACCAGCGCCTGCTGATACTGCGGCAGGATAAAGAAAGTGCGCGTTACCGTGAACAGGCCGACAATCAATAGGCCCGCCGCGATGATGAGAGTGCGCTGGTTCATGGTTTAACTCCCGTCGTATCGACCACAGGCGGGGTGAGGCGCTTCACTTCCGGCAGCGGCAGATAGGGCAGCACGCCCTGACCGCCGGATTTGCTGTCGATGATGATCTTCTGATTATTCTTCAGCACCTCTTCCATCGTCTCCAAATAGAGGCGCTGGGTGGTGACATCTTTCGAAACCTTGTAGCTCTCATAGACCGACAGGAAGCGCTTGGCATCCCCTTCGGCCCGCTTCACCACTTCTTCGCGAAAAGCTTGCGCTTCCTGAATCAGCCGCTCAGCATCGCCGCGCGCGCGCGGGATCATGTCATTCCGATAGGCTTCGGCTTCGTTGCGCAGGCGCTCGCGGTCCGACCGGGCGCGTTGGACTTCGTTGAAGGCATCGACGACCGGCTGCGGCGGATCGACCAGCGCAAGCTGCAACTGGCGGATTTCAACACCAATGCCGTAGCTATCGACCAACTGTTGCAACAGAACCTGCGTGTCGGCTTCAACCTTGCCGCGCCCTTCGGTCAGCGCCTGCTGGATCGGCGTTTGCGCGATGATCTGGCGCATGACGCTTTCCGAGGCAACGCGGATCAGCTTTTCCGGCTCGCGCGCGGTAAAGAGATACGCGCCCGCATCTTTAATGCGCCACAGCACGTTGAATTCGATATCGACGATATTTTCATCCCCGGTCAGCATCAGCGTTTCGGCGGCCTCGCCCGACGCCCGTCCGGTACGCGGATCAAGGGCGACGCGCTTGCCGACGCTGAGGAGATTATCGCGCGTCACCGACGGGCGCTCGACACTCTGGATCGGATTCGGCCAGTGCCAGTTCAAGCCTGGGGAGGTAGTATCGGTCCAACGCCCGAAGGTCAGCACCACGCCCCGTTGATCGGGCTCAACGCGGTAGAAACCGCTCGCCAGCCACACCGCCACCCCCGCCAGGACCGCAAGGCCAATGCCGCGCGCGGAGCCGAAGCCGCCGGGCAGCATCGAGCCCATTTGCCGGCCCTTGCGCAGGAGCTGCTCGAAATCCGGCCCGTTATTGCCCCAGGGCGGTGTCGGCCCGCGCGAGCCCGGCCCGCGCCCCGGATTATTGCCGCCGTTATTCGCGCCCCAAGGGTTGATCGGCTCGTTATCCTCGCCGCCCGAGTTGGGTTCGCCCTTGCGACCTTTATCGGACTCCCCCTTATTGGGATCGCCCTTACCGGGGCCACCGCCCCAAGGTCCGCCGGAATTATTGTTCCAAGACATCCGTTTCGCTTCCCTCCTGCTGCGCGCCCGCTTTTCAGGGACGGTCGCGCACCGTATATCACCCATGCAAGATCTTCCCGACGCATATGTGAAGATTCACAGGAGAAAACAAGCATGACCTCCCCCACCAATGGCGATGTTCCCGCTACGTTGCCCTTAGAAAATACGATTCGGGCCGCGCTGGACCGGGTAACGCTTCCGCAATCGAGCCAAGGCTTGATCGCCGCCGGGCGGATTGAGGGGCTCGTGATGCGCGAGGGGAATGTGGTTTTCGGCATTTCCATCGACCCGAAGGAAGCCACGCTGATGGAGCCCGTGCGAAAAGCCGCCGAAGCCGCCGTGCTCGCCGTGCCAGGAGTGCGCTCGGTCAGCGCGGTGCTCACCGCCGAGCGCGGTGCCGCTGCCGCCCCGCGCCAACCGGGCACCAACGCCCGCCCGTCGCTGCTGCCCAGCGTCGCTGCGGTCGTCGCGGTTGCCTCGGGCAAGGGCGGTGTCGGGAAATCGACTACCGCCGCCAATCTTGCCGTGGCGCTGGCCCAGTCGGGCCTGAAGGTCGGGTTGCTGGATGCCGATATCTTCGGCCCCTCCGCCCCGCGCATGATGGGCATTACCGCCCGGCCCGAGTTGAACGCCGAGAAAAAGCTGATCCCGCTGCAAGCCCATGGGGTTTCGGTCATGTCCATCGGCTTCTTGGTCGCCGAGGATAACGCGATGATCTGGCGCGGGCCGATGGTGATGGGGGCGCTCGAACAATTGATGCGCGACGTTGCCTGGGGGCCGCTGGACGTGATGGTCATCGACATGCCCCCCGGCACCGGCGATGCGCAACTGACCATCGCCCAGCGCGTGCCGCTGGCAGGAGCCGTCATTGTTTCCACCCCGCAGGATATTGCCCTGCTGGACGCGCGGCGCGGGATTGCCATGTTCCGCAAAGTGGAAGTGCCCATTCTCGGCATCGTCGAGAATATGAGCTATTTCCTCTGCCCGAACTGCGGCCACCGCGCCGATATTTTCAGCCACGGCGGCGCGCATAAGGAGGCCGACACCCTGGGCGTGCCCTTCCTCGCCGAAATCCCGCTGGAACCCGCCATCCGCGAGGCTTCGGATGGCGGCACGCCGCTGGTGGTCAGCGCCCCGGATAGCCAAAGCGCCGCGCTCTATCGTGGGCTTGCGGAGAAGGTGCGGGCGCAGATTGGTGCTGCGGTGAGGCCTGCGCCGACGATTCGCGGGGTGTGAAGAAACATGCTAATTGATGGGTGAGAATTTCTTTCCGGCGTGCAACATGCCTCTTTATTAGCTCGAAGCGTGCTAAAATTTTGAACTAGCTAACGTACCTAGAAGGGAGAGATACATGGATCAAGTAATAGCCCTATTCGCTGGTGCCGGCGGTATGTCCGTCGGTTTTAGCAGAGCCGGGCTAAAGCCGCGTTTTGCCGCAGAAATCGAAGTAGATGCTTGCAAGACTTATGCTCGGAATTTAGCCTTCGAGCCGCACCAATGTGATCTTTCGGATCCGAATGTCGTTGAAAATATTGTCAATAATTTAAGCGGCGGCAGTACACTGGCAATTATTGGCGGTCCTCCGTGCCAAGGTTTTAGCACGGCAGGAAGCCGGGATGGGAAAGACCCGCGCAATCGCCTGATTTTTAATTACTTATACATTGTTAACGCTATTCAGCCGAGATGGTTTCTATTTGAAAATGTCGAAGGCATCCTCACATCAAACGGCGGTCAAGATGTTTTTAATTTAATTCATTTATTCATCAAATCAGGTTACAATGTTCGAATAGAGAAAGTTAATTTTGCAAGTTACGGACTTCCTCAATCTCGAAAGAGAGTTGTTATTATAGGCAACAGAATTGGTTTGGATTTCAAATTTCCAGAATTCACACATTCTTTCAACGCAGGCAAGCATAAGTCTATGCTAAATCTTCCCATCTCTCCAAATTTATTAGAAGCACTTACTGGTCTTGGAGATGCAGCAACCATTAAAGACGAAAAAGTTCCTTACACAGACGCTAAACCACTAAACGAATATGATCGTCAGATGCGGAGTAATTTTGACGGGCCGGTCTCATTGCATTATTCAAGGAGTAGCAAAGGAGAACGTGAGCGCGCCGATATCCTAAAACCAGGCCAAACCATGAAGGATTTACCTCAGGAGCTATGGCACGATAGCTATAGGAAGAGAGCTTATCGAAGAGTTTTAGATGGTACTCCAACGGAGAAGCGGGGCGGAGCTCC
>NZ_JBILQX010000037.1:0-25393 GCF_044372965.1 Elstera sp.
TTCAGATCGGCCAGCACACTCATCAATTCGGCCCCGACGGCGCCCGTAGCGCCAACGATACCGACTGCGTGTTTGGCCATGATATGTCCCTTTATGACAAATCGTTCCCGGCATAAGCGCCGGGGCCGTAAGCCTTGCCCGGTTTCCGGCGCGGTGACAAATCGAAAATGCGAATGCAGCCTGCGCAAATATGATGCAGCCGCGCGCGAGATAAGTTTCGGAAAATTACGCTTCTTTCCGAAACTGGCCTACCGTCAGGCTGTCGTCAGGAACGCCCCCTATGCTCCCCTCGTCACCCAAGCACCGGGTGACGTGCAACAAGCTTAGGAACCTCACCATGTTTCGTTTTGCCGCCATCACCCTACTCGCCGCCACCGCTTTTGCCGGGGCCGCTTCAGCCGCCGATCTGTGCAAACCCGCCGCCACCCCCGTTTCTGAAGCCCAGGTTATGCAGATGCTGACCGAAAAGGGCTATAAAGACGTGAAGCTCGGCAAGGATGAAGGCTGCATCGAGGCCAAGGGCCATAATGCCGCCGGGAAGCGCGTCGAGGTTTATATCGACCCCACGACGGGCGAAATCGTTAAAGTTAAAGGCGCATAAGCATGACCGCGCTGCGCTCTTCCGCAGCCCCCGAGGTCCCCGTGTGGGACCTCGGCGTGCGGCTGTTTCACTGGGGCACGGTTGCCGCCGTTGCTACCGCTTTTCTGGCCGAAGAAGGCGAGCGCCTGCACGAATGGGCGGGCTATGCCGTGGCCGGGCTCGTCAGTTTCCGCCTCCTCTGGGGGCTCATCGGCACCCGGCACGCGCGCTTTTCCGACTTTGCCCCCTCCCCCCGCGCCGTCTTGGGCTATCTGCGCGCCCGGCTGGCCGGAACGCCGCGCCGCTATCTCGGCCATAATCCGGCAGGCGGGGCGATGATCCTCGTGCTGCTGGCGTTGCTGGCCGGCGTTGCGGGCAGCGGTATCGCCATGACCTTCGATAGCCTGTGGGGGAATCATCTCGTTGAAGAGTTCCACGAGACCGCCGCGAATGCCCTGCTGGTCTTCGCTGGCATTCACGTCAGCGCGGTGTTGCTGATGAGCCTGCTGGATAAGGAAAACCTGATCCGCGCGATGATTACGGGCCGCAAGCGCCTATAAGCGGCGCGGCAGCACCATCCGCGCCCGCAACCCCACCCGCGCCCGGTTCGACAGTTCCAGCGTGCCGCCGTGGGCATCGACCACGCTTTTGACAATGGCGAGCCCGAGGCCCGTCCCCCCGGTGCCGCGATTGCGCGATTGCTCCAGACGATAGAAGGGCCGGAGCACATTCCCCTGCTCCTCCTCGGGAATGCCCGGCCCCTCGTCGAGCACATCGACGATCACCTCTTCTGAAGTCGCCTGAACCATAACCTCCGCCACCCCCCCGTATTTCAGGGCATTGTCGATGAGATTGGTCAGCGCGCGCCGCAAGGATTCGGGGCGGCAGCGCAGGCGAAGCGCGCGGGCTTGATCGAAGGTCAGCGGCGCGCGCGCGGTGCCCGAACCGCTGGGGCCGAAGATCGTGCCTACCGTATCGAACTGCAAGGGCGGCGCTTCGGTCAGGCGGACGGGACGGCCCAAATCATAGTAATCGTCGCAGACGGCTTGCAGCAGGCTGGTAAACGCGACCATCTGCTCCTCCTCCTGGGCCGAGCCTTGCTTGAGATAGTCCAGGGCGGCGGCGATCATCAGGGTCATCTCGTCGAGATCCGCCAGAATCTTCTCCCGGATGCCCTCATCCTCAATCCATTCGGCGCGCAGTTTGAGCCGCGTCGCGGGCGTGCGCAGATCATGGCTAATCGCAGCCAGCATGCGAGTACGGTCCTCCAGAAGCTCGGCCAGTGCCGCCCGCCCTCGGTCAATGGCGGCGGCGATCTGCCGGACCTCCTCCGGCGCACCTAAGGGAACCTCCAGCGGGAGTGCGGGACTTGAAGGCTCCCGGTCGACGCTCTCCGCCAACCGCTCCACGGGTAGGGCCAAGAGCCGCGCCAGCACGAACGCGACGATCACCAACCCCGCCGCGACGGCGACAACCACGAGCCCCCGCGCCACCGGCGTCCAGCGGTTTTGCCAAAAGCGCGGGCTGGCGAAACTGAGCCAGCGCCCATCCGAGAGGGGGAGCGCGAGGCGCGCCTTCAACCCCGTCGCCGCCACCTCCTCCGAAAGCTCGGCCAGGGCCGGACCGAGCGTATCGCCCGCCGGGCCAAGATCGAGGCTGCGCCCCTCCAGCAGCGGGCGCGGCAGAAACAACCGAGCTTCGAAGGGCGCGCGCCCGTCCCACGCGGGCGAAAACAGAAACCGCATCATCGCCGCTCCCTCGGGAAGCGGGCCGATCTCGAAATGCAGATCGGTAATGTGGCGGGTGGCAAGCAGCCCATCGGCGGAACCGCCTTCAGCCAGCGCCCCTTCCGCTTCCTGCCACAGGCTCGCCATCGCGGGACCAAGCCGATGGGCCTGATGCCGGTCGCGCTGCCGGTCGAGCGCATCCAGCGCCACCGCCGTGACCAAAACCAAAACCAGCGCCATCATCGCCAGAAGGGCCAGCAGCAACCGGGGCGACAGGCGGCGCGGCGGCAACAGCGGGGTCATGCCGGGCGCGTGACCGTCGCCGTAAACTGATAGCCGATGCCGCGCACGGTTTTAATCAGAGTCGGATCGCGCGAGCTTGCTTCGATTTTTCGGCGCAGGCGGCTTATTTGAATATCGATGGAGCGGTCGAAGGGCGAGAGCGCATCGCCCTTATAGAATTCCATCAACTCATCGCGGCTGACCACCCGCTGCGGCCGGTCGAGCAGCGCCGTCAGCAGTTGATATTCCCCGGACGATAGATGCACCAATACGCCATCGGGCGAGCGTAATTCGCGCTTGCCGGTATCGAGCCGCCAGCCGGAGAAATGCACTTCGCCCGCGCTGGGCGCCTCGCGCTCCTGGGGTGCCGCCGTCGCCCCGGTGCGCCGAAACAGCGCGCGGATGCGGGCCAAAAGTTCGCGCGGGGAGAAGGGTTTAACGATGTAATCATCAGCCCCGATTTCAAGGCAGATGATCCGCTCCGCCTCCTCGGCCACCGCCGTGAGCATGATGATCGGAATATCCGATTCGGACCGTAAGCTGCGGCAAAGCTCCACGCCCGATTCGCCCGGTAGCATTAAATCGAGAATGACGAGATCAATCGTCCATTGCGCCATCTGGCGGCGCACCTCGCGGCCATCGCCTGCCGTGGAAACGCGAAACCCGTGCTTCACCAAAAAATCATGCAGCAGCGCCTGAATCTCGCGGTCATCATCGACGACCAGCAGGTGCCGCGCCCGCTCCATCGCCTAAAGCTGCGGTAGCGGGTCGCGGTGAACCGCGTCGCGGGCCAGCGGTAGGCGTGTGGTGCGCAGATTGGTTTTAATCCGCGCGAGCAAATCCTGCTTATCGGCCCCGAGCTTTAGCGCGATGCCCGTGGTCAGTACGTCCACATGAACGAGATGGACAATGCGCGAGGCCATCGGCGTGAAGAGATCGGTATCTTCCGCCGATTCGACCGCCACGGTGATATTCGCAAGAGCAGCCAGCGGCGAGCCCGGCGCGGTCACAGCAATCACCGGCACCTGTTGATCGCGCGCGCTTTGGGCGGCTTCTAGGGCGAGTTTGGTGCGCCCGGTATTGGAAATCGTCAGCAGCACATCGTCCGGCCCCATCCCGGCCAACTGAATGCGTAGCATCAGCGGATCGAGCACGGCCTGACAGGGAATTCCGAAACGCGCGAGCTTATGTTCTGCGTCCTGAGCGATGGAGGCCGAGCCGCCGAGCCCAAAAATGACGATCCGGCGCGCGTTCGCTAGCACTTCAATCGCTTTATTGGTGGAGGCCACATCGAGCGCCGTGCGCGCCGCATGCAGGGCCGTCGCCGTCGCGTCGAAAATCTTGGCGGCATAGGTCGCGGTATCGTCGCTGCTTTCCACCGCCGCCGTGACGAAAGGAACGCCGGGAACCAAACTTTGCGCCAGCTTCAGCTTGAAGTCGGCAAAACCTTCGCATCCCACCGAGCGGCACAGGCGGATTACCGTCGGCTGGCTCACGCCCGCGCGCGTCGCCACCACCGCAACCGGGCTTTGCAGCGTCGCTTGCGGGTCGCTTAGAATCGTTTGCGCCACTGCCGCTTCCTGCCGCGACAGGCGCGGCAGATGCGAGCGCAAAACATCCAGCATATTGGCCATGCGTGCGCAGCCCTCCCTTATCCCTGTCGTATCATCGCTCAGGCTTTGAGGGAAGTCGCCTCCCGCGCAAGCGCCTCGATTCGATCGTAATCGCCGCTGGCGAGCGCATCTTTCGGCACCAACCACGAGCCGCCAACGCAGGGGACGTTCGGCAGCGCGAGATACTGCTTGGCTTTCACCGGGTCGATGCCGCCCGTGGGACAGAAGCGAATATCCGGCAGCGGGCCGGAGAGGGCTTTCAGATAGGCAACGCCGCCCGCCGGTTCCGCCGGGAAGAATTTCACCGCCGTAATCCCGCGCTCTAACAGCCCCAGCACTTCGCTGGCCGTGGCCGCCCCCGCGAGATACGGCAGGCCGGTCTTGTCCATCTCATCGAGCAGGGACAGCGTCGAGCCGGGGCTAACCAGAAACTGCGCGCCAACCGAGCGCGCCGCATCGGCATCAATAGGGCGATTGACCGTGCCTGCACCGACGATCACACCCGGCACCTGCTGGCCGATGCGCTCGATGCATTCCAGCGCAACCGGCGTGCGCAGGGTGATTTCCAGCACGCGCAAACCGCCCGCGACCAAAGCTTGCGCCAACGGCACCGCCTGATCGACATCCTCGATGACGAGCACGGGGATGACCGGCGCAAGGCCCATCAGGTCGAGAATTTTCTGATTACGATCCATGGGTTCTCTCCTGCTGGGCGCTCAACCACGCCGCCGCGCCATCCAAGGCGGGGGTATCGGCGAGAATAAGGTAAGTGGGGATGGAATGGGCATAGTCGGCCATCCGGTAGCGCGCCTCGAAGCGGGCGCGGAACCGGCTGGCGGCAAAGAAATCGGCAAAGCGCGGCACAATCCCACCACCGATGAACACGCCGCCGCGCGCGCCAAAAGTGACGGCCAAATTACCCGCGAGGCTACCGAAGAGCGCACAGAAAATATTCAGCGTATCGACGGCCAGTGGCTCTGACCCATCGATTGCCGCCGCCGTAATCGCCGCATTGGTTAGGTGCGGATCGGGCTGCACGCCGCGCACGATGGCGAGGCTGCGATAGAGCCGCTCGATGCCGCCCCCGGAGAGGAAACACTCCGCTGTCACCGCCCCCTGCTCAGCCCGCAACACTGCCGCTACCGCCGCTTCTTCTTGCGTCACGATGGGCGCATCGCAATGGCCGCCCTCGCCCGGAACCGGCACCCAACGCCCAGCGCCATCGGGCACAATCGCGCCGACGCCCAGCCCGGTTCCTGCCCCCGCAACGACCATCGCGGCCTCAGGCACCGCTTGGCCCGGCCCGATTTGCCGAAGCTCGGTCAAATGCGGGAGCGAAAGGGCGAGCGCTTTGAAATCATTAACCAGGTCGAGATAATCCAAGCCCAATTCGGCCTTGGTTTCGGTAATCGAAAAATCCCAGGCCTGATTGGTGAGCTTGAAGCGATCCCCCGTGACTGGCCCTGCCACCGCCACACAGGCGGCACTCGGTTGCACCGCGTTCGGGAGCCCCGCGAGATAGGTTTTCGCGGCGCTCGCCAGGCTGCGGTGTTCGGCGCTGGGAACCTTGCCGATTTGGCTCGGCCCCGCCCCTGGTGCTTCAATCAGCCCGAAACGCGCGTTGGTGCCGCCAATATCCGCCACCAACCACGGGCGCGCGGCAGTGGGAGCGAAAATCGCCATGATTAAGCCCCCTGCCGGTCCAGCAAGGCCCCGAACACATGCGCGCCGCTCTCAGCCCCGCCAACGAGGGCGCGGAAGCCGCCGAACAGCTCGCGCCCGCAGCCGAAATCATTCCCGGAAAGATCGATCACAGCGGCCGCACGGCCCGCAAGATCAGCCTGCACGGTCAGCGTTCCGGCTTCGGCATCGAGGCGCAGAATGTCCCCATTTTGGATTTTGGCAATTGGCCCACCGTCGAGGGCTTCCGGCGTCAAATGGATCGCCGCCGGAACCTTGCCCGACGCGCCGGACATGCGGCCATCGGTGACGAGCGCCACCTTAAAGCCCTTATCCTGCAAGACGCCTAAGGCTGGGGTGAGTTTATGCAACTCCGGCATGCCGTTCGCCTTCGGCCCTTGGAAACGGATAACGGCGATGAAATCCCGCTCCAACTCGCCGCGCTTGAAGGCCTCTTGCAGCGCATTCTGACTATCGAACACCAGGGCCGGGGCTTCGACGATGCGATGCTCCGCCTTCACGGCGGAAACCTTAATCACCGCGCGCCCAAGCGGGCCGGTGAGCATGCGCAAACCGCCATCCGCTGCGAAGGGATTGGCGACCGGGCGCAGCACCGCCAAATCGTGGCTTTCGCGCGTCGAGGGTTTGAAGGTTATGCCGCCATCGTCGGCCAAGAACGGTTCCTGCCGATAGGCCGACAGCCCGTGTCCGAGGATGGTGCGCACATCTTCGTGCAGCAGCCCCGCGTCCAAGAGTTCGCCGATGACGAAAGGCAAGCCGCCCGCCGCGTGGAAATGGTTCACGTCTGCCGAGCCATTCGGGTAGACGCGCGCCATGAGCGGCACGCTGGCAGACAGATCGTTAAAATCATCCCACGTCAGGCGCACACCCGCCGCCGCCGCCATCGCAATCAGATGCAGCGTGTGGTTCGTGGAGCCGCCCGTGACCAGCAAACCGATAATGCCGTTCACGAAAGCGCGTTCGTCGAGAATCTCACCAATCGGAGTGAAATTTCCGCCCGCTGTGATCGCCACCGCCTGACGAACCGATTCGCGCGTCAGCGCCTCGCGCAAGGGAGTATTCGGATTAACGAAGCTGGAGCCCGGCAAATGCAGGCCCATAAACTCCATCAGCATCTGATTAGAATTGGCCGTACCGTAGAAGGTGCAGGTGCCCGGTGAATGGTAGGAGGCGCTTTCGGCCTCTAGCAACTCCGCCCGCCCCACTTTGCCTTCGGCGTAAAGCTGGCGGATGCGGCTTTTCTCGTTGTTCGGCAGACCGGAAGGCATCGGCCCCGCCGGGATGAACACGGAGGGCAAATGCCCAAACGCCAACGCGCCGATAATCAGGCCCGGCACGATCTTGTCGCAGACGCCCAAATAGAGCGCGCCATCGAACATCGCGTGGCTCAGCGCCACCGCCGTCGAGAGGGCAATCACGTCGCGGCTGAACAGGGACAGTTCCATCCCGTCCTGGCCTTGGGTCACGCCGTCGCACATGGCCGGAACGCCGCCCGCAACTTGCGCCACGGCCCCGGCGTGCCGCGCGGCATCCTTGATGATCGCGGGATAGGGTTCGAAGGGCTGATGGGCCGACAGCATATCGTTATAAGACGTAACGATTGCCAAATTCGGCTTGGCTGCCGCCTTTAGGTCCGCCTTATCGTCGGGCGCGCAGGCAGCAAAGCCGTGGGCGAGGTTGCCGCACGAAAGCCGCGAGCGGCGCGGGCCTTTATCGGCGGCGGCGCGCAAGCGGGCGAGATAAGCGGCGCGGCTGTCTTTCGAGCGCTCGATAATCCGAGCGGTGACGGTTTCCAGGGTGGGATGAAGTTTGGCCATTATTCGGCCTCCTCGTTCCAAGTGCGCCCGTCGCGCTCGATCAGCGCAATCGCGGCTGCCGGGCCAGTCGTGCCCGCTACATAGGGTTTCGGCGGCTCGGCGCGGCGCTCCCAGGTCTCAAGGATCGGCTCGACCCAGGTCCAAGCGGCTTCTACCTCGTCGCGGCGCATGAACAGGGTGGGATTGCCGCGCACCACGTCCATCAACAGGCGCTCATAGGCGTCGGGGTTGCGGATCTTGAAGGTTTCCGCGAAGGACAGGTTCAAGGAAGCTGGCCGCAGCCGCAGGCCACCGGGGCCGGGCTCCTTGGTCATCATATGCAGGCGGATGCCTTCGTTCGGCTGCAAGCGCACGATGAGGCGGTTCGGATCGATCACGCCCGCATCGGCCGGGAAAATCGAATGGGGCACCGGGCGAAACTGAATGGCGATTTCCGATACTTTTTCGCTCATCCGCTTGCCGGTGCGCAGGTAGAAGGGCACCCCCGCCCAGCGCCAGTTTTGGATTTCCACTTTCAACGCCACGAAGGTTTCCGTGTGGCTTTCGTGCCCAAGCTCATCGAGATAGCCCGGCACGCCCTCGCCGCGCGAGGCCCCGGCCTTATACTGGCCGCGCACGATGGAACTCAGCACGTCGGGCGCTTTCATCGGCTTTAGCGCGCGCAGCACTTTTAGCTTTTCGTCGCGCACTGCATCCTTATCCATCTGGCGCGGCGGCTCCATTGCCACGAGGCAGAGGAGTTGCAGCAGATGGTTCTGCACCATATCGCGCAGCGCGCCTGATTTATCGTAATAGCCCGCGCGGCTTTCAACGCCCACGGTTTCGGCGACGGTGATTTGAACGTGATCGATCCAGGCCGACGACCACAGCGGCTCGAACAAGCTATTGGCGAAGCGCAAGGCCAGCAGGTTCTGAACCGTCTCTTTGCCTAAATAATGGTCGATGCGGTAAATCTGCTGCTCAGCGAAGACCGCGCCAACCTCGTCATTGATCTTGCGCGCCGAAGCAAGATCGGTCCCAATAGGCTTCTCCAGCACAACGCGGCTGTCGGGGGTTGCCAATCCGGCGGCCCTGAGGCTGCGGCAGATCGGCCCGAACAGGTCCGGTGCGGTGGCGAGATAGAAAACGCGGACTTTGCTGCCGCCATCGGCCAGCGCCGCGACGAGATCGGGCCATCCGGCATCGCCGGTGGCATCGACGGCGACATAGTGAATCCGATCGGCAAAGGCGACCCAAGTCGCCGCGTCGAAATCGCTACCGACTTGGCCTTTCAGCCATTCCAGCACTTTCGCGATATATGCGTCGCGGCTCAGCGCGCTCCGCGCCACGGCGATAATGCGCGACGGGCCGGTGATCTGCTGATCTTGGTGCCGATGATATAGCGCGGGCAGCAGCTTACGCAGGGCGAGATCGCCCGTGCCGCCGAACACGACATAATCGAAAGGCGCTACAGGAATAATCTGCGCCATACGTCCCTCCCAGGACTGATTTTGACCTTGGCGGCGATCATAGGCGGTTCGGCGGTGAACGGGAAGTAGTTTTATTACATTTGACTGAAAGGTCAGGTTTTGTCGGCTTTTGCGGTTGTCCCATTACAAATTATAGCTGCGTCACTATGTCGCAGATCGAAACGTAGCAGGGTGTGGGGCAGCATTACTGTCCTAAAATGAGTTTACAAAATATGAAGATGTCTGAAATCGCACGAAATTTAGGAATCACTCCCGACTCGACGTATATTTCCGAAAGCTTTCTGCCTCTTTTTCATAACAAATGATTAACTTTTGGCCTTGCGCCGCAGCATAATTACGGTAGGAACGCTCCCACTTTGTGCAAGAATTTGGTTGCGCAGTGATGTGGGGGAGCGGACTGGCGATGCAGGAGCAGATTTTAGCCCTATCGAAAGAGGTTTCGGATCTCGCGACCATGAAGGTCTCCGAGATCCAAAACGTCATGCGCACCACCAAGATTTTGGCGCTCAACGCCTTGATCGAGGCGGGTCGCGCCGGCGAATATGGTAAGGGCTTTGCGGTTGTGGCCCATGAGGTCAGCAACATCTCGCAACGCATCAGCGATATCGCCTCGGCGTTAAACAACAGCATGGCTGACCGAATCGACGCGCTGAACGAAGTTGGCACGCAATTGATCGCCAGCCAGCGCTGCGCCCGCGCTACCGACCTTGCGCTGAACATGATCGAGATCATCGACCGGAACCTCTATGAGCGCTCCTGCGACGTGCGCTGGTGGGCCACCGATTCCGCCATGGTTGCCGCCGCTTGCGATCCGTCCCCCAAGACCTGCGGTTTCGCCAGCAAGCGCCTTGGGGTGATTCTCGATAGCTACACGGTGTATCTTGACCTCTGGGTGCTCGACCGACAGGGCAATATCATCGCCAATGGTCGCCCTAACCGCTACCCCGGCCTCATCGGTCAGAATTACGCGCACGCCCACTGGTTCGGCCAAGCGCTCAGCACGCGGGACGGCACTGATTTTTCGGTCGCCGATATCAGCCGCGAAGGGCGCCTGGGTAATCAATCGGTAGCAACCTACGCCACCGCCATTCGCGCCGACGGCGCGACCGATGGGGCGGCAGAAGGGGTTCTAGCGATTTTCTTTGATTGGGAAAACCAATCGCAGGCCGTGGTCGATCAAGTCCGCCTGACCGATGAAGAACGCCCGCGCACCCGCTGCCTGCTGATCGACGCGCAGCACCGCATCATCGCCGCTTCCAAGGGTTCGGGCTATACGCTGGGCGACCGCTATCGGCTGGATATCAAGCGCGGCGACGAACAAGGGGCGTTCGTGAAGGCCGATGGCACGATTGTCGGCTATTCGCTTACCCCTGGATATGAAACCTATCAAGGGCTCGGCTGGTACGGGGTGATCGAACAGGCCTCGGTGATCCCTTCAGCGCACGCCAACGCCAATGATCACAGCCCAATTTGGATGCCGCACGCAGCGCAATAATCTTATCGAGATGGTTGGTGGCCATAGCCTGCCCCGGTTTTGGGTTTTCCGAAACCGGGGCTTTTTTTAGCGCCGCATCACCCAACCGATCCCGTAAACGATAGCGTGCATGCCGATCGCAATGGCTGCCCCATAGAGAATCGACGCTTCCCAACTCTCATGAAACCCCGAGACTTGCGACAGGACGGTAAAAAACACCGCCGTAATCGGCGCTTGGCGCGCATGGGCGGCAAGGGACAAATCAAAGATTGAGGCCACGGCATTTTCTCCCGGTTTATGCTCTACAGCTAGCAGACCCCGGACCGTCGGGCAATCCATCGGCCCTGAGAGTTTTGACAGGAATGAAAAAGCCGGAGCCCCTGGGGGACTCCGGCTGAACATAGTCGCTTTTCGGTAAGGCTTAGAACTCCAGCGCGCGGGCTTCCACCACCTGCGGCAATTTCCGTACTTTCTCCAGCACGGTGGCCGGAATCGGTTGATCGACTTCGGTCAGCAGCACGGCTTCCGCCCCCGGCGCGGTCCGCCCCAAGTGGAAGGTTGCGATATTCACGCTGGCATCGCCCAGCAACCCACCGAGCGCGCCAATAAAGCCGGGTTTATCGAGATTGCGGATGAACAGCATATGCTGCCCCAGTTCCGCTTCCAGCGACACATTATCGAGCTTCACGATACGCGGCAGCGTATTGCCCACGAGCGTCCCCTGGAAGGTTTGCGCGCCCGTATCGGTTTCGACGGTGAGCGACAGCAGCGTGTGGTAATCGACCGCCGTATCGCGCTTCACTTCGGCAATCTGAATATTGCGCTCTTTGGCGACGACCGGGGCCGAGACCATATTGACCTCTTCCAGCGCGTGCTTCAGCAGGCCCGTCAGCGCCGCCGCCGTTACCGGGCGCGTGTTGATCGTGCTGGCTTCGCCGTGGAACTCCACCGTCACGCCCTTGATGCCCGAGGTGAGCAATTGCCCCGCAAGCGAGCCCAATTGTTCGGCAAGGCGCATGTAGGGCGTCAGGCGCGGGGCTTCGTCCGCCGAGACGCTGGGAACATTGACGGCATTCGTGACCGCGCCGTCCAAGAGGAAGTCGGAAATCTGTTCGGCGATTTGCAGGGCAACATTTTCCTGCGCTTCGTTGGTCGAGGCCCCCAAGTGCGGCGTGACCACAACGTTTTCCATACCGAACAGCGCATTTTCCTTAGCGGGTTCGACGGCGAACACATCGAGCGCCACGGCGGCGACTTGGCCCGATTCAAGCGCAACTTTCAGATCGGCTTCGACGATCAAGCCGCCGCGCGCGCAGTTGATGATGCGCACGCCCTTTTTCATTTTGGCGAAGGCGGCGGCATTCAGAACGTCGCGGGTTTCATTGGTCAGCGGTGTGTGCAGGGTGATGAAATCGGCGCGGGCGAAAAGCTCGTCCAACTCCACCTTATCAACCCCCAGCGCCTTGGCGCGATCCGCCGACAGAAACGGATCGAAGGCCGCCACTTTCATGCGCAGGCCCACGGCGCGCTCGGCGACGATGGAGCCGATATTGCCGCAGCCGATGATCCCCAGCGTCTTGCCGGTAACTTCGACGCCCATGAACTTCGATTTTTCCCACTTGCCCGCGTGGGTCGACCGGTCGGCCTGCGGGAGTTGGCGAGCGAGGGCGAACATCAGCGCAATCGCGTGCTCCGCCGTGGTGATGGAATTGCCGAACGGCGTGTTCATCACCACGATCCCGGCCTGGGTGGCGGCGGGCACATCGACCGTATCAACACCGATCCCGGCACGGCCGATCACCTTCAGCTTGCTGGCAGCGGCAATAATATCGGCGGTGACTTTGGTGGCCGAGCGAACGGCAAGACCATCGTAGTCGCCAATAATCGCTTTAATTTCGTCCGGCTTCAGGCCGGTCTTAACGTCAACCTCAATGCCGCGTGTTTTGAAAATATCAACGGCGCGCGGGCTGAGCGAATCGGCAATCAGAACCTTGGGCATGGCAAACCTCATCGGGAGGCGACCCGCATGTCACGGGTCGCGCAGAATTTCTAAAGAAAGGAGGTCGGAAGCGTTACGCGGGTACGGCCAGTTCGGCCTTTACTGCCGCGTAGGCCCAATCCAGCCACGGGGTGAGGGCTTTGATATCGGCGGTTTCCACCGTCGCCCCGCCCCAGATCCGCAGGCCCGGCGGCGCATCGCGGTAGCCATTAATGTCGAAAGCCACCTTTTCCTTCTCCAGCTTGGCGGCCAGGCGCTTCGGTACTTCCGCCTGCGCGTCCGCCGCCAGCGCCGTGAACCAGGGATCGACGATCTTGAGACAGATCGACGTGCAGGAGCGGCTTTCTTTGGTTTCGGCGAGGAAATCGACCCAATCGGTTTTCTCGGCCCAGGCCGTAATGACGGCCAAATTGGCTTCCGAGCGGGCAATAAGCCCCTTCAGCCCGCCGACTTGGTCGGCCCACACCAGCGCATCGCGGTAATCTTCGACGCAGAGCAATGACGGGGTATTGATCGTCTCGCCCTTGAAAATGCCCTCGATCAGCTTGCCGCCCTTGGTGAGGCGGAAGATCTTCGGCAGCGGCCTGGCCGGGGTGTAGCTTTCCAGCCGTTCCACCGCGCGCGGGCTGAGAATAAGAATGCCGTGCGCACCTTCGCCGCCCAGCACTTTTTGCCAAGAGAAGGTGGTCACATCGAGCTTCGCCCAGGGCAGTTCCATCGCAAAGGCCGCCGAGGTGGCGTCGCAAATGGTCAGGCCCGCGCGGTCGTCGGCGATCCAATCGGCATTGGGCACGCGCACGCCGGAGGTGGTGCCGTTCCAGGTGAAGACCACATCATGATCTTTATTGACTTGGCCCAAGTCCGGCAGCGCGCCGTAAGCCGCCTTTAGCGTGCGTGCGCCCGGAATTTTAAGCTCTTTCACCACGTCCGTCACCCATTCGGACCCAAAGCTTTCCCAGGCGACCATATCGACCGGGCGCGCACCGAGCAGCGACCAGAGCGCCATTTCGACCGCGCCCGTATCGGAAGCGGGCACGATGCCGATACGATAATCGGCGGGAACGTTGAGGATGGCGCGGGTGCGGTCGATCACGTCGGCCAGCCGGGCCTTACTAGCTTTGCCGCGATGGGACTGCCCGAGAACGGCATTCTCCAGGGCTTGCGGCGTCCAGCCGGGGCGCTTGGCGCAGGGGCCGGAGCTGAAATAGGGGGATTTCGGACGGACTACGGGCGTCGTCATTTTACTCTCCATGGGGTCGGTGGCGCGCTTTCCGACCGCTGCTTCGCGCCGGAGCGAACGGTATCGAAAGCTAAATTCCCCGTCAAACGTTACGCACGCATCAATTTCGCCCAAGGGCGCTCGGCCCTGGTTGCGTCAGCGTGAAATTTCGATACAGTGCAGTGCGAAACATCCGATTAGGGGAAAATTAACGCAATGGAGTTGACGGCGTTAAGCTTCCCCCATACGGTCACTCTTTGTACCAGATCCCGGCTGCGATGCGGGGTCTGTGGAGCACCATAAAATAGGGTGTGCGATGCGCTTTTTTTCGTTGAATGGCTTCCCGAAACTTGCCGCCGCTCCGGCTGCCCTGCTTGTTGCCGGGCTTAGCCTCGCCCCGCTGACGGCCCGAGCCCAAGGCGCCCCGCCCGCCCCGCCGGTCACGGTCGCAGCGCCGCTCGCCCAAAAAGTAACCCAGTGGGACGAGTATACTGGCCGCTTCGAAGCGGTGGAGCGCGTCGACTTGCGCCCGCGCGTCTCCGGCTATATCGAACAGGTGCATTTCCGTGACGGGCAGATCGTGAAAAAGGGCGACCTTCTGTTCACCATCGACCAGCGCGCGTACGAGATTGCGCTCGAATCCGCCCGCGCCGATGTGGCCCGCGCCCGCGCGCAGGTGAAGCTAAACGAAACGGAAGTGTCCCGCGCCGAAGGGCTGATTCGCAACCAGAATATCACGGGCCGCGATCTCGATCAGCGTCAGGCGAATCTATCCATCGCCCGCGCCCAGCAGGCGGCGGCGGAAGCTGCCGTTAAAACCGCCGCGCTGAATTTGGAATGGACGCAAGTTCGCGCCCCTATCAACGGACGGATTTCCGATAAGCGCGTCGATGTCGGTAATCTCGTTGCGGGTGGTCAGACCGCGACCGTACTGACGACGATCGTCCAGAATGACCCGATTAACTTCGTTTTCGATGCCTCGGAAGCCGACTACATCCGCTACGCGCGCCTCACGAAATCGGGCCAACGCCCCTCCAATCGCGACAGCAATGGCGCAATTCCCGTTCAGGTCCGCCTTGGCGATGAAACCGAGTGGAAACGCCAGGGTAAACTTGATTTCGTCGACAACGAGTTGAACGGCCGTTCCGGGACTATCCGGGGCCGCGCGCTATTTGAGAATAGCGATCAGTTCCTGACGCCGGGCAGCTTCGGGCGCCTGCGCCTATGGGCGGGCGATGCGGATGCCATGCTGGTGCCGGATTCGGCTATCGTTTCCGATCAGGCGCGCAAAGTTGTGCTAACCGTCGGTCCCGAAAACAAGGTTGTGCCGAAAATCGTCAGCTTGGGCGGGCTGGCCGACGGGCTGCGCATTATCCGCGATGGGCTGAAGGGCGACGAGAAGGTCATTATCGGCGGGCTCGCCAATCCCTTCGTGCGCCCCGGCGCGCCGGTAACACCGGTGCCCGGCGAAATTAAAGCCGGGATGCGTTAATCCCGCATTCGGGCGAACTGTTTTTAAGAATCACCAGGGTTCTGGATAGGATTGGGCAATGCGCTTTACGCATTTCTTTATTGATCACCCGATCTTCGCGACGGTGCTGTCAATTATTCTCACGATTGCCGGGGGGATTGCGCAAACGCGCCTCCCCGTCGCTGAATATCCGGAAATCGCCCCGCCAACGGTGAATATCACCGCCGCCTATCCGGGGGCCGACGCGCGCGTGGTGGCCGACACGGTGGCAACGCCGATTGAGCAGGAGGTCAACGGTGTCGATGGGATGCTGTACATCAGTTCCCAATCCACCGGCGACGGTCGCCTGTCGGTGAACGTGGTGTTCAAGCCCGGAACGAACATCGATCAAGCCCAGGTGCTGGTACAGAACCGCGTGTCCATTGCCGAGCCGCGCCTACCCGAAGAAGTCCGCCGCCTCGGCGTGAACGTGCTGAAAAGCTCGCCCGACCTGATGATGGTCGTGCATATGCTCTCGCCCGACGATACGCGCGACCAACAGTATATTTCCAACTATGCGACGCTCTATGTGAAAGACGTTCTGGCGCGGATCGACGGGGTCGGCAATGTGCTGGTCTTCGGCGCGCGCGATTACGCTATGCGCGTCTGGCTCGATCCGGCCAAGGTTGCGGCGCGTAACTTGACGGCGGGCGAAGTGGTGACGGCCATTCGGGCCGCCAACGTGCAGGTCGCCGCAGGCGCGATCAACCAGCCGCCCGCCAATACCCTGGGCGCGTTCCAGCTTTCGGTACAAACCCAAGGGCGCTTGACCGATGTGGACGAGTTTGGCGCGTTGGTGGTTCGGGCCGATCCCGATGGCTCCTATATCCGCCTGCGCGATATCGCGCGGCTAGAGTTGGGCTCACAAGATTATAACGTTAACTCGCTGCTGAATAATAAGCCCGCAACCGCCCTAGGGATTTTCCAGCGCCCCGGCTCGAATGCCCTTGCCACCTCGGCGGCCATTCAAGCGGCCATGGCTAATCTGAAGAAAGATTTCCCGGCGGGCTTGGATTATTCCGTTGTCTATAATCCGACCAACTTCATCGCCGAGTCAGTGGATGAAGTTATTAAGACGTTGCTGGAAGCCGTGGTACTCGTTGTCATCGTTGTTATTCTGTTTCTGCAGAAATGGCGCGCTGCGATCATCCCGATTATTGCAATTCCAGTCTCCTTGATCGGCGCGTTCGTCATCATGGGTGCCGTGGGGATTTCCTTTAATACCCTTTCGCTGTTCGGCCTGGTGCTGGCCATCGGGATCGTTGTCGATGACGCCATCGTTGTGGTGGAGAACGTCGAACGCTATTTGCGCCAGGGCCTCTCGCCGAAAGCAGCCGCCCATAAAACGATGGATGAGGTCGGTAATGCGTTGCTCGCCATCGCCCTCGTGCTCTGCGCGGTGTTTATCCCCACCGCCTTTATCTCGGGCTTGCAGGGCTCCTTCTATCGCCAGTTCGCTGTAACGATTGCCGGGGCCACGCTGATCTCGGCCTTCGTCTCGCTCACCCTCTCACCGGCGCTGGCAGCCCTGCTGCTGAAACCCCATAGCGAAGAGGCACACGGGCCGCGCTGGATACAGGTGCTGACCTTCCCAATTCGCTGGTTCTTCGAGAAATTCGATGCGGCCTTTGAAGGCCTTGGGCGCGGCTACGCGCGGCTTACCCGCCGCTTGGTGCGCCTCAGCTTCATCGTGCTTGTGGTCTACGCAGGGCTGCTCGCCCTTGCCTATAACCAACTGACGGCAACGCCGACGGGGCTAATCCCGCAGCTTGACCGGGGCTATCTCATCACCGCAATGCAACTGCCGCCGGGCTCGACCCTGGAGCGGACGGATGCGGTTATCCGCCGGGCGTCGGACATTCTGAAGGCCCATCCGGGCGTCGCGAACGCCATCTCCTTCGTCGGGCTCGATGGCAGCACCTTCACCAATGCGCCCAATAGCGGTGTTGTCTTCGTAGGGCTGAAGGATTTTAAAGAGCGCCAAGCGCTGGGGCTGACCACGCAAGGCATTCTGGCCGATTTGCGCCAGCAGATGTTCCAGATCAGCGAAGCCTTGGTGTTCGTCATCGAACCGCCGTCGGTGCCCGGTATCGGCACCGGGGGCGGCTTGAAGGCCTATGTGCAGGACCGTGCGGGGCGCGGGTTGCCCGCGTTGGAAGGCGCAACCTGGGGCCTTGCGGGGCCGCTGAGCCAAACCCCCGGCTTTACCTCGGCCTTCACGCTCTTCAACACGCGCACGCCGCTAATTTACGCCGATATCGACCGGGTGAAGGCGGAAACTTTGGGCGTGCCGATTACGCGCGTGTTCGAAACCCTGTCGGTCTACATGGGGTCGGCCTTCGTCAACGACTTCAATATTCTCGGCCGCACCTTCCGCGTGACCGCCCAGGCCGATAACCCGTACCGGCTGGAGCCGCGCGATATTGCCAACCTGAAAACACGCAATCAGGACGGGCAGATGGTGCCGATCGGCGCGGTCGCCAATTTCCAAGATACGACCAGCGCCTTCCGCGTGCCGCGCTATAACCTCTATCCGGCCGCCGAACTCCAGGTCTCGCTCGCGCGCGGCTATTCCAGCGGTGAAGCCATTAAGACGATGGAAAAACTGGCCGCCGAACGGCTGCCGCCCGGCTTCGGTTTCGAATGGACCGAGATCGCGCTGCAAGAAAAACTGGCGGGCAATACGGCCATCTACGCCTTTGCCTTGGCGGTCATCTTCGTCTTCCTGTTGCTAGCCGCGCTTTATGAAAGCTGGCTGTTGCCCCTCGCCGTCGTGTTGATTGTGCCCATGTGTATTCTTGCGGCGATGATCGGCGTCGGCGCGCGCGACCTTGACCGGAACATTCTTGTCGACATTGGCTTGGTCGTGCTGGTCGGTTTGGCCGCCAAGAACGCCATTCTGATTATCGAGTTCGCGAAGCAAGCCCATGACGAAGGCATGAGCCGGTTCGAAGCCGCGATTGCCGCGGCCCGCACCCGCCTGCGCCCGATCGTCATGACCTCGCTCGCCTTCATCCTCGGCGTCGTGCCGCTGGTTCTGGCGCAAGGGGCCGGGGCGGAAATGCGTCAATCCTTGGGAACCGCCGTGTTTGCCGGGATGATCGGGGTTACGCTGTTCGGTCTTGTCTTTACGCCCGTCTTCTATGTCGTCTGCCAAGGATTCTCTGATCGGGCCAAGAAAATGCGCACCCCCGCGACAGAACCCGCCCCCTTGGCAACGACGACACCGACGCCTGAGACTCCCAATGCCGAGTGAAACGCCTAATTTTTAGGCGTCCGAGCGACAGATTCTATCAAATTGTAACAAAAATGAGGCTGTTTCAGTTACTTTAAAACTGAAATAGCCTCATTGCTGTACAGTTCCCTCTCGATTTCAATCAGTCCTTAACCCATACTGCGACACTGTCAGCGTTAAGTTAGGGTAAGTGGTTGCGCCGACCGTCGCGTCGGCCCCGGGGGAGGACCAAAATGAAGACACGCTCGAATAAGGGCGCTGTCCGCGGGCGCGGGCTCGCGGGTAAATTGATGGCCGCGATGGGCATGATCGTCGCCACAACGCTGGCATCGGCAGTGGTGGGCGTTCTGTTTGTCCGCGACTTTACCACGACCTTTCAGGATATCTCGGAAACCCAGGTGCCGGCGGTCCGGTTGGCGGGGGAACTGTCGGAGGCTGTCGGCTCGCTGGTCTCGGCAGCGGGCGCCATCGGCAATGCCCGTAACGAAGGCGATCAAAACACCGCCTTCACCACCTATGAAGCCGCCCATAGCAAGCTAACCAACGCCCTCGGCACGCTCAAAACGCTCTATAGCGAAAAAGAGACACTTCAGGCGATCGACCTCTATACCAATCAGTTAACGGATCTGATCGAACATCAGAACAAACTGACGACGCTGCGTTTGCAGTTGGCCGACAAACAAGCCCAGCAACTGAGCGAGTTGCGGACCCGGCATAGCAAACTGCTTGATCTCTTAACCGCCCCCATTGGCTTTGCCACACGTCAGATCAGCATTGGTATGTCCGAGATTACCCAGCGGCTCGATGATCTTAGCCAAGCCTCGGCGCAAGATCAGCGCGCGCGCTTGGCAGCGACTCAAACCGAAATTAATGCGCAGTTGGAGTTAATCGAACGCGATAGCTTCGGTGGGTTTCGCCGCTATTTAACGGCGGTCTCGAATGCGAACCTGTTCTTGGGCTATATGGCCGAAGCTGCCAATACGCCGGATGGCGGGCGCTTGTCGCTGATCAAACTGCGAACCGATCCGCTCGCCGCCGAAATGCGCGGCCTCGGGATGCGCTTGCGCGGCGACCCCGCCCTTGGCCAGTTGGGCAGTGCCGCATCGCAGGCGATTGAAGATATGCTCGCCTACGGCTCGCCCCCGCAAGGGCAAGCCGGGGCTGAAACCATTCTCACCCGCCGCCAGGAAGAATTGCGCGCCCGCACCGATGCCGAAATCGCGTTCGGCGAAACAACCTCCTACGCCCGCGCACTGCAATCCGCCGTATCCCGCCTGGTTGCGGACGTGCAGACGAATGTGAAAGCCAAGACCGAAGCCGCCAACGCGAGCAGCCTGCAAGCGCAAACCGTGTTGATCGTGCTGGGCGCAGCCGCCCTGATCGCGGCCCTGCTGATCGGCTGGCTGGTTGTGCTGCGCTCTATCGTCGGGCGTCTGTCGCGCCTGTCGGGGGCGATGCGGCGGCTGGCCGATGGCGATTTGACCGTGGAGACGCCGAATAGCGGGCGCGATGAAATCGGTGCCATGGCGGCCGCGATGGAAGTGTTCCGCGCCAATGCCCTTGCCGTGAAGGAAGCCGAACAGCGCGCCGCCGAAGAAAGCGCCCGTGTTGCCACCGAACGCCGCCGGGCCCGGTTGGAACTCGCCGACACCTTCGAAGGCACGGTAAAAGCCGTTGTCGATCAGGTGGCAAACTCCGTCCACAGCCTGCGCAGCACCGCCGATAGCGTGTCCCAAACCGCCGACGAGACCCAGCGCGAGGCGGGCGAAGCTGCCGCCCTCTCGCAACACGCTACCCATAATGTGGAAACCGTGGCGGCGGCTGCCGAAGAGTTGCTGGCCTCGATCCGCGAAATCTCCCGGCAGGTTAATCGTTCCTCCCAGGTCACGCGGGTTGCCGTGCAGGACGCCGAGAAGACGAACACCATCGTCGATACCCTCAATAGCGCGACGGGCCGCATCGACGAGGTTGTGAAGCTCATCAACGATATTGCCGGTCAAACCAACCTGCTGGCCCTGAACGCCACCATCGAAGCCGCCCGCGCGGGCGATGCGGGCAAGGGCTTTGCCGTGGTTGCCAGCGAGGTCAAAAGCCTTGCCGGTCAAACGGCAAAAGCGACCGATGAAATCCAACGGCATATCGCTCAGGTTCAAAACACCAGCGGCGCGGTCGTCGCCGCAATTCGCGAGATCGTGCTGACGATCCAGCAGTTGGACGAAATCGCCTCCGTTGTCGCCGCCGCCGTCGAACAGCAAGGCGCCGCGACGCAAGAAATCGCCCGCAATGTCTCGGAAGCCGCCAGCAGCACCGGCGAAGCCCTAGGCCGCATCACCACCGTTACCGAAGCCGCCGTTTTGGCGGGTAAATCGGCGGGCGTGGTGCAGCAGGCGACCCACGCGATGGCGCAGAATACGGATATGTTGTCGGATGAAGTGCAGCGCTTCCTAACGCAAATCCGCGCTTAGAGCGCTTTTCGTTCGCTTTGGCTCACTACAAGCGCTCTAACCTTTTGTTTTGTTACGCAAATGCGTCGTCGCGGGTGCCAGCGCGTTTGACGCGCAAAGCGCATCGGGCACCCGCTCGGGATTTGCTCTAACCCAAAATACAAAAAGCCCCGGCACTTTTCATTAAGTGCCGGGGCTTTTCTGTTTTATCGCTTAACGCGCGAGCGGCTTGTACTTAATCCGATGCGGCTGATCGGCGTCGGTGCCCAGGCGGCGTTTGCGGTCGGCTTCGTAATCCTGGTAATTACCTTCGAACCAGACGACTTGGCTATCGCCTTCAAAGGCCAGAATATGGGTGGCGATGCGGTCGAGGAACCAGCGATCATGGGTGATGACCACGGCGCAGCCCGCATAGTCCAACATGGCTTCTTCAAGCGCGCGCAAGGTATCGACGTCGAGATCGTTGGTCGGCTCATCGAGCAGCAGCACATTCGCGCCGGTTTTCAGCATTTTGGCGAGATGGACGCGGTTGCGCTCCCCGCCTGACAGCATGCCGACTTTCTTCTGCTGATCTGCCCCGCGGAAATTGAACAGGGCACAATAAGCGCGCGACGGCATCTTGCGACGACCGAGGTCGATTTCGTCATGCCCGCCGGAGACTTCTTCCCAAACGGTCTTATTCGGATCGAGCGCGTCGCGCGACTGATCGACGTAACCCAACACCACCGTTTCACCAACACGGAAGGTGCCGCTATCGGGCTTTTCCTGGCCGGTAATCATGCGGAATAGCGTGGTCTTCCCGGCACCATTCGGGCCGATGACGCCGACGATGCCGCCCGGCGGCAGGCGGAAGGAGATATCGTCCACCAACAGCCGATCACCGAAACCCTTAGTAAGATGCTCGGCTTCGATAACGATATTGCCCAAGCGCGGGCCCGGCGGCAGCACGATTTGCGCTGAATCCGGGGCCTTTTCCTTGGACTGATTAACCATCTCTTCATAGGAAGCAAGACGCGCCTTGGATTTAGCCTGCCGGGCTTTCGGGCTTTGGGAAACCCACTCCAACTCGCGGTCCAGCGTCTTCTTATGGGCTTCTTCCTGCTTGCCTTCGAGTTCCAGGCGCTTTTGCTTATCGCGCATCCAGCCGGTGTAATTGCCCTCGAACGGTAGGCATTGGCCGCGCTCGATTTCGAGAATCCATTCGGCGACTTCATCGAGGAAGTAGCGATCATGGGTCACGGCCACGACGGTGCCCTTATAATCATGGAGGAACCGCTCCAACCAGGCCACCGACTCGGCGTCCAAATGGTTGGTGGGTTCGTCGAGCAGCAGCAGATCGGGCTTTTCCAGCAGCAGACGACAGAGCGCGACGCGGCGGCGCTCACCCCCCGACAGCTTGGTGACATCGGCATCGCGCGGCGGGCAGCGCAGGGCATCCATGGCGATATCGACGGTACGGTCGAGATCCCACCCATCCATAACGTCGATCTTTTCTTGCAACTCGGCCTGTTCGGCAATCAGCGCGTTCATCTCATCGTCGGTCAGATCTTCGCCGAAGCGCGCCGAGACGGCTTCGAACCGGTCGAGGATCGATTTGATCTCTTTCACGCCGTCCATGACGTTACCGAACACGTCTTTGGCGGGATCAAGGTAGGGTTCTTGCGACAGATAGCCCATTTTGGCGCCTTCGGCAGCCCAGGCTTCCCCGCCATATTCCTTATCGAGCCCGGCCATGATTTTCATGAGGGTCGATTTACCCGCGCCATTCGGGCCGATCACACCAATCTTCGCGCCCGGCAGGAAGCTGAGCCAAACATCCTTCAGCACCGTTTTGCCGCCGGGATAGGCCTTCGACAGCCCCTTCATCACGTAAACATACTGATAAGAGGCCATGTTGCCCCACTCCCTTCACATCACATAAAACGTCCCGCCTTGTGCCACAGCGGCGGCTTTGAAACAATCGCCATCATTTTTCTGAGGAAGGGGAATTGGTCAGCGTCGCACCAACGGGATGGGTCACGCGCATCAGGCTGCGGTTATGGGTCTCGTTCAAAAACAAGGCCCCAATGACCGCCGACGCCGAGGCCACGATGATCGGATACCAGAGCCCCGCATAAATATCGCCCGTTTCTAGCACCACGGCGAAGGCGATCACCGGCAACAGCCCGCCGAACCAGCCATTGCCCAAATGATACGGCACGGAAAGCGAGGTAAAGCGCACCCGCGTCGGAAAAAGCTCCACCAGAAACGCGGCAATCGGCCCATAGACCATGGCGACGAAGATCATCAACAGCGTCAGCAAGGCTATCGCCACGGGAATATTGATCTGCTCGGGGTCCGCGCGCTCGGGGTAGCCCGCCGCGCGCAAGGCTTGGGTGAGGTGCAGCAGGGTTTCATCGACCGGCACGCCGATATTACTGATCGTCACCGTCAACGGCGCCCCGTCAATCGCCGTCCATTGGTAGGGAATCCCGCCCCGGGCCAACTGCGTGCGCACTAAATCGCACAGATGATTTTCCGTGCGCCACAGCATTCCCGAACAGCCGTCGCCGCTCACGGCGATGGGGGCGACCTGCGACGCGCGTACCAGCGCCGGATTGGCCGCGAGCGTCAGCCCCTTGAACACGGGGATAAAGCTAACCGCCGCCAGCAGGCACCCGGCGATCATAATCGGCTTACGCCCCACCAAATCGGACAGATAGCCGAACAGCACGACGAAGGGGGTGCCCAGCAATAATCCAGCCGCCACCAGCATCGTCGCCGTATCATGGGGGACCTTCAGCGTGCTTTGCAGAAAGAACAGCACGTAGAACTGCCCGGCGTACCATATCACCGCCTGCCCCGCCGTCGCCCCGAACAGGGCCAGCAGAATCCAACGCAGATTGCGCCAGCGCAGGAGCGAATCCGAAATCGGATTGCGGGAGGTTTGACCGCGCGCCTTCAAATCCATAAACAGCGGCGATTCATGCAGGCGAACCCGGATATAAACCGACAGCGCTAGGAGAATAATGGAGGCGATGAACGGCAGCCGCCAGCCCCATTCCAGAAACTCCTGCGGCGAGAGGCTGCGGCGGCAGAGCAGCACAACCAGCAACGATAAACAGAAGCCCAGCGTCGCCGTGGTTTGAATCCAACTGGTATGAAAGCCGCGCCGGTTGGGCGGTGCGTGTTCGGCCACAAAAATCGCCGCCCCGCCATATTCGCCGCCGAGCGCGAGCCCCTGGGCGAGGCGCAGCGCCACCAGCAAAATCGGCGCGGCAATCCCGATCTGCTCATAAGTGGGGAGCAGCCCGACCATCGCCGTCGAGGTGCCCATCACCAGAATCGTTAGCAGAAACGCATATTTCCGCCCGATGTAATCGCCCAGCCAGCCGAACACCAGCGCGCCGAACGGCCGCACCGCAAAGCCTGCGCCAAAGGCGGCAAGGCTGGCGAAGAACGCGAAACTCTCGTCAATCGGCGGAAAGAAAACATGGCCAAGAACGGTGGCGAGTGCGCCATAGACGTAAAAATCATACCATTCGAACAAGGCCCCCAGGGAGGCCCCGCCGATAATACGAAACGAGCTATAGCGGCTTTTACCGGCCCCGCGCGGTGGCGGCCCGGCCAAATCTCCAACCGTCAAAGATCCCCCCTCCATCGCTCTCCTGGCGACGTTGGGCCGTATGATCCGCTGGTGCCGGCGGAACGTCAAGGTTTCTGAGTGATATCATAAAGAGATAGGCTCTATCATGTCGGAGCACACCTGCGGGATCATTAAAAATAAAATTGCTCCAAGACTATCAGCAATATGCTTTTTACCGCCGAAATTCTTTATTACCCATGAAATTATATCAATAAAATCATGCCCTCTACACACCAATCTGAAATCACTACCATCGACATTTCTAATCCATTTACGAGTCTCATTTTTTAATAAAACAATATCACTTGACCTTAAGTTCTTATGACAAGTTTTATCGACAAGAAAATCTAATACGATCTCAAATCCATCCTCGTTCACTCGCAAGCATTTATTTATATCAACCATTTGGAAAGAAAAACCTCCCTCAGCGAGGGCAATCCTAAATGACGATAAAATAGTAACTGACCTTATTATTTGCTGAAATAATAAGGCCCAATTTGATATTTTGGCTGCACCGGCACCGCAAATTAAATCCTGAATAAGATTTTCAGAAAAAAAATAGCATTCTAAATCACAATATTTTGTATAAACCAAATTTGGATAGCTGGACACCCGCAATAACCGTTTAATTTGGCCTGTCCTTCGGGGTTTTTGATCGTTATCGTTGGTGTAGGCGCATTTTTTGCCCATTTTTCTGC
>NZ_JBILQX010000206.1:0-5700 GCF_044372965.1 Elstera sp.
TGCTGCCACGCCAGGAACTGTTTCTTTACATGTATGTAAGGAAGGAAGCGGTCTTATCATCCCAGATCGAAGGGACACAGTCGACCCTCTCCGATTTGCTGCGTTTTGAAACAGAGGCGCATGCCGGACAGCCGATCGACGATATCCGCGAAGTCTCGAATTACGTCGATGCTATGATGTTCGGCCTTGATCGGCTGCAGGAGCTACCGCTATCGCTGCGTCTTATCCGCGAGATGCACGCGCGCTTGCTGCAGAGCGGGCGTGGCGGCACCAAGAGTCCTGGGGATTTTCGGCGATCCCAAAACTGGATTGGCGGCTCTCGCCCCGGCAACGCCCTTTTTGTCCCGCCGCCGCCAACAGAAATGGAGGGCTGCCTCGATGCTCTCGAGCGCTTTATGCACGAGGAAGAGTCCCGTCTCCCGGCCTTAATTAAAGCAGGCCTTTTGCATGTTCAGTTCGAGACGATCCACCCCTTTCTCGATGGCAATGGCAGGATCGGCCGCTTACTGGTAACTCTGTATCTGTGCGTAAACGGCGTGCTGCATAAACCTTTACTGTACCTGAGCCTTTACCTCAAAACGCATCGAACCGACTATTATCGGCTCCTCCAGGAGGTGCGTGAGCACGGCGCCTGGGAGGCCTGGCTTGAATTCTTCCTGACAGGCGTTGCTGATACGGCCAATCAAGCATTCGACGCTGCAAGCCGTATTGTTGATCTCTTCAAGGCAGATCGGGAGAGGATCACCATGGAGAGTGACCGAGCCGGGTCGGCTCTTCGGCTGCATGAGCTCTTTCAGCAGAATCCCTACCTCACGGCCAATCAGCTAGTCGAGAGGACGGGCCTTTCCTCCCCTACCGTCAATGCTGCGCTTGCGGATCTCGAACGCTTGTCGGTAGTCAAGGAGGTCACTGGCCGGAAGCGAGGGCGGGTCTTCAGTTACTGGCGTTATCTCGCGATCCTCAGTGAAGGCACAGATCCATTGCCGCATGCGGAGTAAAGAGCCACGCAGTTCGGCGGTTAAGGTGTTGATATTTCGGTGAAAAGCTCTGAGCGACAATGCTTCTCATATAATCTCTCTGAGCCCACGAGGAAATTGTGTCCGTCGTTAGCCCCTTTGGGACAGACCGCTGACTTAGGATACATCACCTCGATAATCGTGCCTTTTGACGACGGACAACATAGCCAGAAGATCATACCGTTAAACGTTCATGCCGTTGCAGTAGTGTTCATCCCGGCATGCTAGTGGTGGTGTTTCTCGATTCTAAGACCGTGACTGGTTGGTTGAGTTGTGCTATTTTTCTTCCTGAAATGCGTGGCTGATTTCTGGGATTGAAATGAGCGATATAAATTTTGTGTTAATGGCCACGGCTTGGGGGCCACGTCACGGCGGAATCAATGCATTTAATCGTGATTTTTCCATAGGTTTGGCCGCAGCGCTCGGCAGCCGTGGTAGGGTCTTTTGCGCTGTGCTTGATCCAGATGCTCGCGATCACGCAGATGCCGAAAAGGGTAATGTCGCCTTGATTCCGATAGTGGGTAAAAAGGCGAGCGATCAGTTCGACACGGCTTGGACTTACGAGATTGTCGCCTGGTTAAAGAAGAACGGCGGCGCACCAGAGATCGCCTGGTGGGTTGGGCATGATGTAACGAGCGGAGCCGCTGCGTTAGCGGGGCCAGATGCTGGGCTCGGCGGGCGTCCAGCATTGATTCACCATATGAGCTATATCGCCTACCAGGGCGTCAAGCGTGACAATGGACCGGCAGCCGTCGCTAAGCATGAAGAACAGAGAAAGCTGTTCGCCTCAAATGAGGCTGTACTGTTTGGTGTCGGTCCCCTGCTGCGCGATTCCTGTCGGCGTCTAGCGGCTGGCGGTCGGGAGCCAGTGATGCTCGTCCCCGGCTTCCCAGACATTAGTCCCTGCAAAAAGGAAGGGTCTAAGCTCGTCGCGGTGAGCTTTGGGCGCATGGAGGCGGCTTCGGATCGCATTAAGCAAGGGCAACTCACCGTTGCGGCATTTGGTGCGGCGATAAAGGCCGCGAAGGATAGTGCTTATTGCTCGCCCATGATGGATGATCCTGAACTATACGTGATCGGGCTGCCAGAGGGGCAAACAGAAGAGGCCAATGAGATACGCGTTCTGGTGGAAGAGCATGCAGGTCGGATGGTTAATATTCTTCCACTACCATTTGATGAAGATCGGGAGAAACTATTAGGCCGCTTGGCCGAAGCCAATCTAGCCCTCATGCTCTCATGGCACGAAGGATTCGGGTTGACCGGCTGGGAGTCTATAGCGGCCGAGGTGCCATTAATCGTTAGCAAGCGTTCAGGTCTATTTCAGCTTCTAAAAGAAACGCTGAACGGGGTGGAGGGAAGTTACGTAGCTGCAATTGATTTGCAGGGCCGTCGGGGCGATGGAAATTCACCTAATTTTACTGAGAATGATTTGAGTTTGGTTGAAAAACAGATATTGAATGTGGTTTATGATAATGTGCGCGCGCAAGTAAGGGCGAGAGAACTAAAAAAAATATTACAACAGAATTTGATTTGTAGCTGGGCGAATACGGGCCATCAATTTTTACAGGGTTTGGGAATAAATGGTCTTTCTGGTTTATTTCAACCTATTTCCCCTGCCCCTGATAGACCCCTACCAAAAGCGGATGAGAAACCACCTGAGCCAACGCCATCAGATATATCCGGTATATCCGGGGAGCGTCGGTCTTTATCGAGAGACGAGCGTTTCGACCGCCTGAAGCAGGCGATCCGAAAAGATCTGGCCCGGTCTGAGCGCGTCGTCCAGAAATTGGAAAAGGCTTTCGGCTTGGCATACACCAGTGTCCCGTACATCTCGGAGCGAGCAGGAAAGCTTTGCGACAAGTTGCTGGAGGTTGATTTTGTAGAGGCGGCGCATGCTCTGAAAGAGGTTCGTCTTAGGTTGGATAATGATGAAAAGGCGGCGATTAACTGCATCGCAAACGTTAGTGGGTGGTTATTTCCTTGGTTATACGTTCGTGAGGCGGGCATTGATTGTGAGCAATGGGAGCGTAAGGAGCTCGGTCAAGTAATAAGCCTACCCACCGATATTATCAGTTTTGCTGAGATTATTATGGCAGGCATCGATGTTCGCATGGCCGAGTTTAAAACCATAAAGGATCCGAGGGGGTGGCCGCGATCTGTCATGTCGTTGAACTTCGGGGTGCCTGAGGAGGGGTTACTGGATGATGGTGCGGCTAGAAGTGTTAACGAGAACAATTTTCGGATGGCCCTGGCAAAGGCCGTTAAGATTCCAGAAGAAAAAATAAAAAAGGGGCCGGAGATTATAGATCGTTCCATTAATGTGGAGCTTGAACATCTTTTCAGGAACGGGTCGCGGTGGTATTTTATCTGTGCTCAATTCCGCAATGATGATGATAGGCGTAGGCATGTCGAATTAATGACGGCAATCGCTCGGTCCTATGAAAGCCTCGCAGTAGTCGACTTGGGTTTGGATGATACAGATCATCAGGAGATGTTCCGTAGTATTCAAGATATTCTAAACCTCCATGGTGATCCGTCATGACGAAGTTTATACCAGTCCCCCGCTCTGAGCGTGATTACACTGTCGAACTTAAAGGCGAAAACACTCAAGATGATCGTATCCATTTGCTCCAAGTCAGGGAGATTCATGCGATTAACGCAGCGCTTGCCGCCGGACGCCCGCTGCTGGTGCGCGGCGAGCCGGGTGTTGGGAAGAGTCAGTTGGCGCGAGCCGCCGCAAAAGCTTTGGGGCGGACCTTTGTCAAGCATGTGATTGATTCGCATACCGAGTCTCGGGATTTGATGTGGACCTTTGACGCCGTTAAGCGACTCGCGGAAGCGCAACTCGCAGGGGCGTTGCGCGATGACCGCGCGCAAGCTCGCGAGGATCTGGCGGTAAACCGATTTCTGAGCCCCGGCCCCTTATGGTGGTCGCTCAACTGGAAAACTGCCGAAGCGCAGGCGATGAGCGTGGGGGCAGAAAGCCCTGCTCAACCCGATGGTGGTGACTGGATGAACGGAACCGTATTGTTGCTCGACGAAATCGATAAAGCGGAAACAGAGGTACCCAATGGGCTCTTGGAAGTCCTCGGCGCCCGCGAATTCACCCCTTTGGCCTATTCTGAACCGGTGCGAGCGGATGGTGATGCGCCGTTGGTGATTATTACCACCAACGAGGAGCGGGTTTTGCCTGACGCTTTCCTGAGACGTTGTTTGGTGCTTCATCTCGCCTTGCCTGAGGAGCAGGAAAAATTGATTACCTTCCTTGTTGCGCGCGGACGGGCCCATTTTCCGCAGGCGAATACCGCTTTACTGCGAGAGGCGGCGGAGATGCTGTACGCAGACCGCGAGTCGGCAATCAAAGAACAAGTGCGCCCGTTTCCAGGACAAGCAGAATATCTCGACCTCTTGCGAGCGGTCTTAGGTTTGTCGGAAAAATACCGCGACCAAAAAAAGATGTTATCGACGATCCGGGAGTATACCCTGCGCAAACAGTCAGAAATCCTGGCCACTTTCTGACTCTGGGCGATTATGGCAAAGCCCCCCCGCCCGACGCAGCCGATGCCGCCATCCCACACGAAGGGAGTCTGCGGCTACGCCGATCTGCTTATTGGTTATGCCGCAGGTGGGCAGCCTGGGCTGGCAAATATGGCAGCCTTGATTGGCTATCACCCCGGGCCAGAACGCACCAAGAAGAAGCGTCGAAAGAGACCATTTACCGCCACGCCGCCAGATTCCCCGGCCCCTCAGGCTCCGACGTTCGTTGAGGGGCCACTGGCCTTGCTTCCGTTTTGGCAGCCGATCGAACGTGTGCGCCTCAGGGCGGCACCGCCCCCTCAACAGTACCCGTTGTTGCCCCCTGCGGAACCGGATTGGGGTGAGCCCGCGCTCGCCGCCGATCTCACACCTTGGAACGCATTGCTGCCGCGACTTCGGGCCGATGCGACCACCTGGGCGCCAGGTAAGATGCCAGATCAAGCAGCGTTGCTGAGGCTCATCGCTAGAGGGGTGCTGCTCGACACTCTTCCCCGGCGTCGGCGTCGCCGCTGGGGCCCCGCAGTGCAGATCATCAGCGACCGGGCGGAGCGTCTGACCCCGTTTTACGAGGATCAGACCCTGCTGGAGGAGCGTCTGAATAGCCTGTTTCCACACCATGGGCGGGAGCGCGCAACCGCTTTTGATTGTGGCGATGATCCAACACTCGTCGATGCGCGGGGAGCACCGTCCGCCTACCGGCTGCCGCCCCCAGGAACATTGGTCGTCGTGCTGGGCGATTTAGGCTGTCTAGCGGGAAATCCTGATCGGCTGGTTGACCGCTGGAGTCGCTTCGGCCGGCGGTTGGCGGCGGCCGGCTGTCGGGCGGTCGCTGTTACACCCTGTCCCCGTTCCCGCTGGCATCCCGGTTTGGCGCGCTGGTGGACGCTGGTGGAGTGGGAGCGCGGTACCTCATCCCCGTCAAATCCGGCGGAATTAGACCGCCGCGTAAATCGATTGCTTACCTTGATCTCGCCTGCGATCCGACTGGAACCGGCACTCCTGAGGGATATTCGTCGGCGGCTTGGAGGGGGGGCGGATGCGGGTACAGAGGCCGATCTGTGGCAGCACCGCGCGCTGGTGGGCCGGTCTGGCGTCGCGGCCACTCTCGACCCTATGACGGCGACCGAGCGACGAGCTGCATTCCATA
>NZ_JBILQX010000207.1:0-5677 GCF_044372965.1 Elstera sp.
ACGATACTACGCCATGCTGGACGCACCAGCCATGGCCGCATAACTTAAACCAAACGGTCTCCGGCAAACTCGGGGCGGTTCATGTGGATGCCACCGAGCCCGACAAAATCGCCGCAGTTCAGCAATTTATTGCGGAAGCCAAACGGCGAAGCATCCCTATTCGTCAGGATAAAAGTGAGTTAGGTTGGGGGGATAGTCTCACAAAATTTATGGATAGGCTTGCACAAGGTCAGAAGATTTTTGTAATTCTAAGCAACGCTTATCTACGTAGCCCTTACTGCACCTACGAGTTATTCAAGATTTGGCAAAACTGCGCGAAGAATGAAGACACGCTAACAAGTCGCGTTCGGATCTACCTACATCCAGGCCTCAAAATATTTACCGAAGCCGAGAGGTTAGAATATTTCCGCTTTTGGAAATCCAAATATCTAGAACTGAAACAAGTTTGGGACGAGGTGGGAGCCGAGCATATGCCGGAGAATGATCTCCGACGATATCAAGCCGTTAAAGATTTTTACGGTGACGTCATGAAAATTCTCGGCACGGTCAGCGATCGGCTCCAACCAAAAGACTGGGATGCGTTCATCAACTATAGTTTTGACGATACGCCCGCCCCCTAACGCGCAAACCGCTTCGCCCCCGCCACACACAGCACCACCACCCCCGTAACCGCCACCATCGGCCAGGCCACCGTTTCGCCCAGCAAGGTTGCGGCCAACGTCAGCCCGAAGAAGGGTTGGAGAAGCTGCAACTGCCCGACGCCCGCGATGCCGCCCAGGGCGAGGCCGCGATACCAGAAGACGAAGCCGATCAGCATCGAGAAGAGCGAAACATAGACGAGGCTCCACAGGGCGGGGGTGCCGATGCGGCTCCAGTCGGCGGGTTGCAGCAGCAGGGCGGCGGTCGCCATGAAGGGGAGCGACAGGACCAGCGCCCAGGAGATCACCTGCCAGCCACCCAAGCGCCGCGACAGGGCCGCGCCTTCGGCGTATCCCAACCCGCACACGATAATCGCGGCCAGCATGAAGCCATCGCCCACCAAGGAGCCCGCGCCGCCCTGGAAAAAGGCGAACCCCGCAACGCAGGCGCTACCGATGCCGGAGAAAAGCCAGAAGATCGGGCGCGGGCGCTCGCCGCCGCGCAAAACGCCGAAGATCGCGGTCGAGAGCGGCAAAAGCCCGACGAAAATCATTGAGTGGGCGGAGGTCACATGCTGTAAGGCCAGCGCCGTGAGCAGCGGAAAGCCGATAATCACACCGAGCGAAACGATCAACAGCGAAAACAGGTCGCGTTTCGCTGGGCGGGCCTGACGGAACAGGATCAGCAGCCCGCCCGCACACAGGCCAGCGATGGCGGCGCGCGCCAGGGTGAGGAAAACCGGATCGAAATCGGCCACGGCGAGGCGGGTTGCGGGCAGCGAGCCGCTGAAAATCAACACGCCGAGAAAACCGCTCAGCCAGCCATCGAGACTCTTATCCATGGGAAAACCCCTTCCGTCGAATGCCCCTTCTGTATCGCCAGAAAGCGCTGGTGCGGCTAGGGACAGTCCAGTACAATTCTACAAAACTGTATTGGTCTAAAGTGCAGTACGGAGAGGAAATGGACGGCACCACCCCCTTGAGCCTGGTTGAGCAGGTGATGCAAACCGTGCGCGGGCGCATCGCCGCGCGCACGCTGACGCCGGGGGCGAAGCTTCCCTCCATTCGCGGGTTTGCCGACAGTCTGGGCGTGTCGAAATCGACCGTGGTGGAAGCCTATGAGCGTTTGAGCGCCGAAGGGGTGATCCGCGCCCGGCCCGGTTCGGGCTTCTATGTGGCGGGGGGCTTGCCGCCGCTCAGCCTGGCGCAGATCGGCCCGCGCCTCGACCGGGCGATTGATCCCTTCTGGGTCTCGCGCCTGTCGCTCGACGCGGCCGAGGACGTGCTGAAGCCCGGCTGCGGTTGGTTGCCGTCCGACTGGCTCCCCGAAGCCAGCCTGCGCCGCGCTTTACGGGGTTTCGCGCGGGCGGAGGATGCCGCGCCTTTCACCGAGTATGGCACCCCGCTGGGCCTGCCCGCCTTACGGGTTTTGCTGGCGCGGCGCATGGCCGATCAGGGCATCGAAGCGCCGCCCGATCAAATTTTGCTCACCGAATCAGGCACGCAGGCCATCGATCTTCTGTGCCGGTTTCTGTTGGAGCCCGGCGACGCCGTGCTGGTCGATGATCCGTGCTATTTCAACTTTCACGCGCTGCTAAAAGCCCATCGCGCCCAGGTGATTGGCGTGCCCTATACGCCGCAAGGGCCGGATGTGGAGGCTTTTGCCGAAGCCCTCACCGCCCACCGCCCGCGCCTCTATATCACCAACTCCGCCCTGCATAACCCCACCGGCACCACCCTGTCGCCGCTGGTGGCGCATCGCTTGCTGAAGCTCGCCGAAGCCGCCAATCTCACCATCGCCGAGGACGATATTTTCGCCGATTTCGAGCCCGACCCCGCCCCACGCCTCGCCGCCTTCGACGGGCTCAATCGGGTGGTGCGCATCGGCAGCTTCTCGAAATCGCTGTCGGCCTCGGCGCGCTGTGGCTATATCGCCGCGAAACCCGCGTGGATCGAAGCGCTCATCGACCTGAAAATCGCCACCTCCTTCGGCGGCGGGCGCATCGGGGCGGAACTTGTGCTGTCGGTCCTGAAAGACGGCAGCTACCGCAAGCATATGGAAAGCGTGCGCACCCGCCTTGCCCGCGCCATGGCGCTGACGATCAAGCGCCTGAAGCCGCTCGGCATCCGCCCTTGGGTGGAGCCGCGCGGCGGGATGTTTCTCTGGGCACAATTGCCGGAGGGGCTCGACGCGTCTGAAATTTCACAAAAGGCGCTCGCGGAGCGGGTCATTCTCGCGCCGGGGAATGTGTTCAGCGCGGCCCAATCCGCCGCCAGCTTTATGCGCTTCAATGTCGCCCAATGCACCGACGAGCGCGTGTTTACCACCCTCGCCCGCGCCATGCCCGGCGCTTAAATTGTGCAAAGGCTGCGTTGGGTGCAATTTCAAACTTAATTCACAATAAATAAATGTTTAAAATATAATAGAACATTGAATTTATAGATTTTGTAAAATACTAAAGTTATACCATTAACGCAGTAAGTAATGGTAAGATTTTATGCAACCTAAAGGGGTAATCATGGTTTCGATGAAACGCACCCTCGGCCTTGCCGTTTCGATGGCCGCGCTCCTGATCGGATCGAGCGGCGCTTCCGCCGAAACCGCCAGCCTGCGCATCGCCCAGCAGTTCGGCGTCGCCTATCTGCCCCTGATCGTCGCCAGCGAGCGCGGGTTGATTGAGCAGGAGGCGAAGACCCTCGGCCTCGCCCCGCCGAAGATTGAATGGCTTAAGCTCTCAGGCGCCACCGCGATGAACGACGCGCTCATTTCCGGGGGCCTCGATTTTGCCACCGGCGGGATCGCACCCATGATCGTCGCGTGGGATAAAACCCGCACGAACGCTAAGATTATCGGTATCGCGGCCTTGGGGTCGATGGCGAATGTCATCACCACGAATAACCCCAACGTCAAAACCATCGCCGATTTCACCGAAAAAGACCGGATCGCCATGCCCGCCGTGAAGGTCGGGTTTCAGCCGATTGTGCTGCAAATGGCCGCCGATAAGATGTTCGGGAAATACGATAAGCTCGACGAACTCACCGTGAGCATGCCCCATCCGGATGCGACCGCCGCGATTCTATCGGGCCGATCCGAAATCACCGCCCATTTCACCTCGCCGCCCTTTGTGCAGCAGCAGCTCGCGACGGGGAAAGTCCATGCGGTGCTCAATAGCTATGACGTGCTCGGCGGGCCGCACACGTTCAACGTGGTTTATTCGACGGCCAAATTCGTCGCCAATAACCCGAAAACCATTCAGGCCTTCGTTGCCGGGCTTGATGCGGCCAACGATTGGATCAAGAAGAACCCAGCGGAAGCCGCCGCCCTCTATATCAAAGCCGAAAACTCCAAGCTGGAGCCCGCGTTTATCGAAGCGATTATCCGCGCGCCGGACGTGAATTTCTCCACCACCCCGGAAGGCGCGCAGAAATTCGCCGATTTCCAGGCGAAACTCGGTATCATCAAGCAAAGCTCGACCTCGTGGAAAGAGATGTTCCAGGCGGGTTTGCATAGCAAGCCGGGGAACTGAGGCCGCGATGGACGGGGTTCCGCGCGTGGAAACACTGCCCCCTGCCCCGGCGCTCGGCCCGGCGCTGCTGGAGGTGCGCGACGTTTCTATTCGCTATGACACGCCGAGCGGCCCGCTGACCGCCGTGGACCGGGTGAGCTTCACCCTGTCGGCGGGCGAACGGCTGGTGCTGCTGGGGCCGTCCGGCTGCGGGAAATCGACCCTACTGCGCGCGGTTGGCGGGTTCCTTACGCCCTCCTCCGGCGAACTCCGCCTGCGCGGCACCCCGATCACCCGGCCGGGGCCGGACCGGATGACCGTCTTCCAGGAGTTCGACCAGCTTCTCCCCTGGCGCACCGTTCTGGGGAATGTTCGCTACGCCCTGCAACGCGGGCGGGGGCTTTCGCGCGCGGAGGCCGAGCCGATTGCCCGCGATTGGATCGACCGGGTTGGCCTCACGCGCGCGGCAAATGCCTTTCCCCATACGCTGTCGGGCGGGATGAAGCAGCGCGTCGCCATCGCCCGTGCCTTCGCGCTCCAGCCCGATCTGCTGTTGATGGACGAGCCTTTCGCCGCGCTGGACGCGCTCACCCGGCGGCGCATGCAAGACGAACTCCTAGCGCTCTGCCTCGATACTGGAGCAACGGCGCTGTTCGTGACCCACGGGATTGACGAAGCCATTCGCGTCGGCACGCGGATTCTCGCCTTCACCCCCCATCCGGGGCGGCTGGCGGCGAGTTTCGACGTGCCCGAAAGCGTGCGCGAACGCGGCACGCCCGCTTTTGCCGCCCTAGAAGCCCATATTCAACACAGCGTTTTCGCCAGCCCGGAGGCCGATCATGGCTGAGATCGCCACCGCCCGCGCGCTGCCGCTGGGGCGCTTCAACCAGCTTCTCGCCCGCCTGCCGGGGCGGCGGCTCGTCATCCTCGCCGGGCTTGCCTTGATCTGGGAAGGTTACGCGCGCTGGCTGGATAATTCGCTGCTGCTGCCGACACTTGGCACGACGTTAGGGGCGCTGTTCGACGGCATTGCCTCGGGGGAATTGCCGGATCGCACGCTAACTTCGATGCAAGTGTTGCTGAGCGGCTATGCCTTGGGAATTTTGTTCGCGGCGGTTCTCACGGGGCTTGCCGCTTTGTCGCGCTGGGGCAGCGAGGCGCTGGGGCTCTTGACTTCCATGTTCAACCCGCTACCCGCCATCGCGCTACTGCCGGTCGCGCTGCTGTGGTTTGGCGTGGGGCAACCGAGTTTGATTTTTGTTATCGTCCATTCGGTGCTGTGGCCGGTGGCGCTCGCCTGCCACGCCGGGTTTCGCGCCGTGCCGCCGACGCTGCGGATGGCCGGGCGCAATATGGGCGTGACGGGTGGCCGCTTCGTGGTGGAAATTCTCGCCCCCGCCGCCTTTCCGCAAATCCTCTCGGGCCTGCGCATCGGCTGGGCTTTTGCTTGGCGCACCTTGATTGCCGCCGAGCTTGTGTTCGGCGTGAGCGCGCGTTCCGGCGGGTTGGGCTGGTATATTTACGTCAATCGGG